>DOZA01000319.1 GCA_003518245.1 Bacteroidales bacterium
TGTGGCTTTGCTGCTGTGCCAATCAAACTGGCCAGGGTATTCCCCGAAGCTGAAATAACAGGCATTGACCTTGGAGAACCACTGCTTGAACCGGGCAGGAAACTAATTGAAAAATCAGGTATTGCAAATGGTAATATAGTATTGAAAAAAGGCGATGTTAAAAACCTTGAATTTGATGATAATTCTTTTGACCTGGTAATCAATACATTCATGCTTCATATTGTGGAAGATCCTGTGAAAATGCTGAATGAGACTGAGCGAGTGACAAAACCAGATGGTAAAATAATAATCACCGATCTCAACCGTAACTACCTTGCATTATTCCTCAAAAAATTCAGGACACCATTTACTATGAAAGAAGGTCTGGAGATAATAAACAAATCTGTTCTCAGGACAGGAATACCATCTAAAGGTTTTTTCTGGTATGATTATATGTGTTTTTAAATTCTCAAACAAATACCGGTCATGGATAAGCAAATAAATTACCGCTTTGGAGATGCAACAGATCCTCAAGGAACAGGTATAAAAATAATTGTACATATATGTAATGATATCGGAGCCTGGGGAAAAGGATTTGTTCTGGCCCTCTCGCGAAGATGGGATAAGCCGGAATCAGAATACAGAAAATGGTTCTATGATAAGAAAGGTTTTCATCTCGGGGAAGTACAGTTTGTAAAAGTAGAAAATGACCTCTTTGTTGCCAATATTATAGGACAGAGAGGAATAACAGTAACCGGATCAGTACCCCCTATAAGATATGAAGCGGTAGAAGCCGGATTAAAAAAAGTGGCAGAAAAAGCTGGTAAAATGAATGCCTCCATACATATGCCAAGGATAGGAAGCGGACTGGCAGGAGGCAAATGGGAAGAGATTGAAAAGATAATAAACAGAACTATAATAGCCAGGGGAATATCTGTTACTGTATATGACCTTAAATAGAGTAAAAATGAAACCCATTTACCTGGATTATAATGCAACTACACCTGTGGATATGAAGGTTGCTGAAGCTATGCGACCTTATATCTCAGAATATTTTGGTAATCCCTCAAGCATCCATTCATTTGGTGTTAAAACAAAGAAAGCAATTGAAAATGCCAGGCAACAGGTTGCAGGAATGCTTGGCTGTGACCCATCTGAAATAATATTTACCAGCGGCGGTACCGAATCAAATAATTACGCCATAAAAGGTATTGCACTGAAACACCGTGAGCGGGGCAACCATATCATCACATCTTCAGTGGAACATCCTGCAGTTATTGAAGTATGCAGGTACCTGGAACATACAGGCTTTGAAGTTACATATTTACCTGTGGACAAATACGGACAGGTGATGATAGGATCAGTAAAAGATGCTATCAGGGATAATACTATCATGATTACTATAATGCATGCCAACAATGAAGTTGGTACTGTTCAGCCCATTGCTGAAATTTCAGAAATAGCCAGGTCGCATAATATTTTCATTCATACTGATGCGGCCCAGTCAGCAGGTAAAATAGAAACCAGGGTCGATAAACTGGGTGTTGACCTGCTTAGCATTGCAGGCCATAAAATATATGCTCCCAAGGGAATTGGAGCATTGTATATACGTAACGGGGTAAACCTGGAAAAACTGATACATGGAGCTGACCATGAACAGAATATGCGTGCCGGAACAGAAAATGTACTAGAAATTGTAGGACTGGGTAAAGCATGCGAACTGGTTATGAATAACCTCAAGGAATATATGGCTCATTATAAATTAACAAAAGATCATTTATACAAATTGCTTAGTGAGTCTTTTACTGATCTCAGGATAAACGGCCATCCCGAAGAATGCCTGCCAAATACACTCAGCGTTTCATTTCCCGGACTTGAAGCAAACACACTTATCTCCCGGCTCGATAATGTTGCAGCCTCAGCAGGTGCTGCATGCCATGCTGAGAGCATTGATGTATCTGAGGTGCTTAAAGCAATGAAAGTACCTCTTGAATATTCAATGGGAACAATAAGGTTCTCAACCGGAAGGGAAACCGCCTTGGAGGATATTGAAAAAGCATCTGAAGAAATAGTAGCCGCTGCTTCATCACTGATGCCTGAAAAAGCAAAAAAAACACCTGGCATAAAGAAAGAGAAAATAAAGCTTACGCATTATACACATGGCCTGGGCTGTGCCTGTAAGATTCAGCCTCAAAACCTCGAGAAGGTACTTGGTTCAATACCTGTTTTTGAAAAGCCTGAGATACTGGTAGGTATTGAAACATCTGATGATGCAAGTGTTTACAGAATTAATAATGAACAGGCAATAGTACAAACACTTGATTTTTTTACCCCTGTTGTTGACGACCCATATAGTTTTGGCTCAATAGCAGCTGCAAATGCACTCAGCGATATCTATGCCATGGGGGCAAAACCCCTGTACGGGCTTAATATTGTGGGATTCCCTGAAGATACATTACCACTTTATATACTCGAGCAAATACTAAAAGGTGCCAGTGATAAGGCCGCGGAAGCAGGTATCAGTATACTGGGTGGTCACACTATTGAAGATCCTGAACCAAAATATGGGCTCGTTGTAACTGGCCTGGTACATCCTGACAGGATAATAAGAAATAAAGGAGCCCGGCCGGGTGATAAGCTGATCCTTACAAAACCCATTGGCACAGGGATACTCACCACTGCATTAAAAAGAGGTTTGATCAGTGAAAAGAAAGAGGAAGAATTGATTGATATTATGTCTGAACTGAATAAAGTCCCCGCAGAGATAATGACTGATTATGACATACATGCATGCACTGATGTTACTGGATACGGCCTGGCAGGTCATCTGAGGGAAATGAGCAAGGCATCAGGTTGCAACGTCGTTATTTACCCTGATATGATACCATTTATCGGTGAAGCACATAATATGGCAGCAGCTGGAATTATACCTGGTGGCACATATAACAATCATAAATATGTGGAAGCCGATATTGATTTTGGCTCATACAACAGGACAATGCAACTACTTATATGTGATGCCCAGACATCAGGAGGATTGCTTATTGCCATTGATAAGAATGATGCTGGCATGTGTTTAGAAAAGCTTCATGAAGCAGGTATTGACAGGGCTGCAATTATTGGGGATTTTAAAAATACAGGGAAGGGTAATATCTCAGTATTATAATTGATGTATATAATAAAAGGTAAGAAAAAAATATAATATGAAAACATTCAGCTCGCTGGATTTTGACCCCGGACAACTTAAAGACCTTATAATCAGGTCAGCTGAAATAATAGAGGAATGGTATTCTACTGGCATACGCAACAGTAAGATATATAGAAATTTCTCTCCCTCAGATATACGCTGTCTTTTTGATGAGCCATTGCCTCTTGACGGATCAGAACCTGAAAAATTGATTGAAAAAATTAGGACAGATGTTTTCAGTACTTCTAATTTCAATCCCAGTCCAAACTATTACGGGTATATAACAGGTGGAGGTAATCATGCATCTATTATCGCTGAACTTTTAAAGACCAGCCTTAACCAGAATAATCTTAAATGGCACAGTGCACCGGCCAACTCAGAAATTGAAAAGATAGTCATTAAATGGATCTGCCAGTTTATTAATTACCCTGATAATGCTGGTGGTGTACTCGTAAGTGGTGGCTCGTTTGCCAATTTCCTTAATCTTGCAGTTATGCGTAAGGTTAAGTGCCCTGAAGATATTTCAAATGAAGGCTTATATGGTGCCACCAGGATTACAGTTTATGTCTCAGAACAGGCTCATTCAAGCATAGATAAGGCAATGGACATGCTGGGACTCGGCAAAAAATACCTGAGGAAGATACCCACAGATAACAATTTGCGGATGAATACAAAGATCCTGGAGAAGAAAATTCAGGAGGACAAACAATCAGGATTTATGCCTGCATGTATTATAGGTATTGCCGGAACTACTAATAACGGTGCTGTTGATCCCCTTAAGAGACTGGGTGATATTGCAGCTGAAAATAATATGTGGTATATGGTTGATGGAGCATATGGGTTACCCGCTGCAGGAACAGAAACTTACAAGCAATTGTTCGAAGGATTCGAAATGGCCGATTCACTATTGATCAATCCGCATAAATGGTTCTTTGTTCCATTTGAAGCATCTTGCATATTGGTAAAAAATAAAAAATTGCTGCGGGATACCTTCAGCCTTGTTCCCGAATATCTGCAAGGAGGACAGGAAGAAAAAGACCGTGATGACCTCATGAACTATAACCTGCAGCTGACAAAGGACTTTAAAGCCCTGAAAATATGGATGACCTTTAAAACATATGGTGCCGAAAAACTAAAAAAAGCAATCGAAAATGATTGCATGCTGGCACGGTATGCAGGAGATTTGGTTGAAAAATCCTCTGATTTTGAATTGCTAGCCCCAATACCCCTTTCCATAGTATGCTTCAGGTATATAGGTGAAAAAGGCAAATTCTCAGGCGATGAAAAAAAACTTGATGAAATAAATGAGAAAATACTGGATGGAATTGAAAAAGATGGAAGGATTTTCTTTGCCGGGACAAAAATAAATGGCAAAACATCACTAAGAATTAATCTTACAAATCACCGGAGGACAAAGGAAGATATTGATTATCTTTTTAAAGTGCTGAGAGAAATAGTATCTCGAATCATGGATTATTGAGAACAAAAACATAAGAATTTATAAATTTAACTTATATTTGCATATTGTTTAATCATGAGGGACTTATGTTTTATTGACTTATCTTATCAGATAATTAAGTATGCAAACAAACGACTCTCATTAATTTTTTTATTTCAAATGAACATTTTTGTTGCAAAACTTTCGTACCAGACTACGGAGGAAAAATTAGAACAGCTATTTCAGAAATATGGCGAAGTAGCTAATGCCAAAATTATCTTCGATAAATACGAAGGAAGATCTAAGGGTTATGGTTTTGTTGAGATGCCGAATGATGATGAAGCCCTGGAAGCCATTAATTCACTCAACGATACAGAATTTGATGGTCGTCAGATAGTGGTTAAAAAAGCAAGACCTAAAGAAGATAATGATTCACGTGGAGGAAGAAATTAATAATTCCACGTTAAAAGTAATCAGAGCCTGATAAAATATCAGGAGCAAAGAATTTTATTAATTGAGTTTAACCAGGTAAGCATGATGCTTGCCTGGTTTTATTATTTATTAATACCTGGTATAAAAATATATTACTGGATATTGAAACAAGTATTAGTAAATTTGTATAAATGTATTAATTGATAAGTTCTATTTTTAACCATACAAAGATTCCCGGATATGAAGAAATTAATTATCAGCACAATCATTGTGATTATTTTTACCACAAGCGCATTTTCACAAACACGTCAGGTGAGTCATTCATCAGCACTTAGA
Organism: Bacteroidales bacterium; assembly: GCA_003518245.1. Classification (GTDB taxonomy): domain Bacteria; phylum Bacteroidota; class Bacteroidia; order Bacteroidales; family VadinHA17; genus UBA9300. Next base: position 5,373 of record DOZA01000319.1, read on the forward strand.
ACAGGTGTAAAGACAATAGATTTGATTAATGGACTAAGGATCAAAGTTGATTTTAATCCTGAAAAAGGAACTTTATGGTTTACAGGAGAAACTGATAACCTGAAAATGTTCATCACCGAATTTATTCCATTATCTGATCCTGAGGAAACAGGTATAAGGATAGGCGAAAGTTACAGGTTGGATAATGTATATGTAAATATTGAATACAAGATTCTGTCTGTTGAGAATAACAGGGTCGGTCGTATATGGTTCAGAATAGCTGCTACTAATATACAGCTGCCGCAGAAACCTATGCTATGATTTACCCCCTCATAGCTAGTGTCATGTCAAGACGATA
>DOZA01000049.1 GCA_003518245.1 Bacteroidales bacterium
GCTGCTGTTGGTTCAATAAACATTGCTGTTCCTACCTGAACGGCAGCAGCACCGGCAATCATAAATTCAGCAGCATCGGTTGGTGTCATAATACCCCCAACTCCTATCACAGGTATTTTTACAGCTTTTGCCACCTGCCAGACCATTCTAAGAGCAACAGGCTTGACTGCCGGACCTGAAAGGCCCCCGGTAACAGTTGAAAGCACAGATTTCCTGGATTTTGCATCTACGGACATACCAAGCAGGGTATTAATTAATGAAACTGAGTCAGCTCCTTCGTCTTCAGCCACCTTTGCAAAATCGGTAATACTGGTAACATTGGGTGACAATTTAACCATCATGTGCTTCCGGCATACTTTCCTCACCTCCCTTATTACTTTTTTAGATGTTGGCAGATGAGTACCGAATACCATGCCACCCATCTTTACATTTGGGCATGATATATTAAGTTCTATCCCCGCAATGTCTTCCAGATCATTGATAATCTGTGTAAGCTCAACATATTCGTCTATAGTGCTACCATTTACATTGATAATGATGTTTGTATCATATTTACGAATTCTTGGGTAGGTATTGTTGATGAAATACTTTATTCCCTTATTCTGCAAGCCCACTGAATTAAGCATACCTGAAGGAGTTTCAGCCATCCTCGGATAAGGATTTCCCTGCCTGTTTTCAATAGTAGTACCTTTAACCACCAGTGCTCCGAGTAAGGAAACATCAATAAATGGTTCCATTTCAGGTCCGAAGCCGCATGTACCCGAAGCTGTCATCACCGGGTTCTTCAATAGCATTCCGCCAATATCTACTTTCAGATCTGCCATTTCAGTTCATTTATATTGAATACTGGTCCTTCGGTACATGTATTAATAAACCCCCTTGTTGTTTCAACCACGCAGCAAAGGCAAACACCAAATCCGCATGCCATAGTGTTCTCCAGCGAGACCTCGCAAAAAAGATTCCTGGATTTAGCAATTGATGCTACTGATTTCATCATAGGTTCAGGCCCACAGCAGTATATCCTGTCACAGTCACCTTCATGCAATTCCGGGTGTTCAACTACCAGGCCCTTATGACCATATGATCCATCATCTGTAGTTATGAGAACCTGTCCCAGTTCCGAATATTTCTCAATCTCAATAATATGTTCAGCGGTTTGATATCCCAGTATAAATTTAAAGTCTAATAATTTGTTTTTCAACGACCTGGCAAGGAGAAAAAGAGGTGCAACACCTACACCGCCGCCTATCAGCAGCGATTTACTTCCCTTATCACCGATACTGAAACTATTACCCAGTGGATAGATTATATTGACAGATGATCCGGTATTAAGCTTTGCTATAGCTCCTGTTCCTTTACCTACTTCTTTAATAAGTAATCTTATTATATTATTCTCATAATCAACATCATATACAGATATTGGCCTTCGCAGGAATGTATCCCTGTTATTATCAACTCTTACCTGGACAAACTGCCCCGGCAATATTTTCTCTAACCTTCCCTTTCCTAAAAGATCAATAACAAAATAATCCCGGGTTAACCTGCGATTTGATATGAGCTCAAAATCTTCTACCCTCATTATTATAATTTGTGGTCAAAGATAAAGAAAAGGACGGAACAATTGTAAATGCTGAATGTATAAAAAGGATAGGCTGAGGCTGAGGCTGAAGTTTTCTCCTGAGCTAAAGCTCCGGAGGGTATTGAAGGCTATTTACGGCGATTATATTCATTGTAGGTACCATCCGGATAAAAAATAATTATCCTTTCGGAAAGTGGCTTATTCATGCTTGTATCGCTATCATTATTTTCATGTTCGCTTATTGTATTTTGCTCACCACTTTTAATGTCTCCTGGTATATCAAACAATTTACCAGATTCTATGATTTTATGGTCCTCAATATCATTTGTATCATTTTTCTTATCAGCAAACAGGCTGTTATATTCTTCATTTCTATACATTTCTCCCTTTCCAAACAAAAGCCAGTCTGTATTAATATCATTATATTTATTAAGCATTTTAATTACAAAATCCAGGCTTGGCTTATTCCTTCCAGATAAAACATGTGATACACCTGAAGGCTGAATGCCTATTTCCCCGGCAAATTGTGAAGAAGTTTTATTCTCCTTATCCAGAAATATACGTATTCTTTCTTTCATGCTTAAAATTTAATCATTTACAAATGTAAACAATATAGTATTTACATGTGTGAATTATTTAAGATTACAAATGTGAATTACATGATGTCTGTAATTATTGTATCAATATGTGTTATTAGTAAATATCTATAATACAGTCACTTATAAAGTATTATAATTTGAAGTAATTATTAAGATTAGATATATAAAATACTGGCAATTAACTATATAAATTATGTTTTATTTCTTATCTAAACATATTTTACAGCGATAAACTCTAATATTTAACTTAATTATTAATATAAACATTATAAAACCCTGAATTATAGTGATATAATATAAAATCAACTATTAAATCATTAATATTTACATTTGTAATAATAAATATGTTTTACATTTGTAATTATGTGTATATTTCTTTATCATTTGTATAGTTACATTTGTAAATTACTTATGTATTCCATAAATTACCATTTGTAAATAATTTATTTCACTTATCTAACAATTACCTGCAGGGTTTACAATAGAATACTTTTCATTATTAGTGTTTTAGTGATATATGAATTATTTACAGATAAGTCCCCTACTCCATTTATTTTTCTTTCTTTCATATTTAGTACTTTCTGTGTGTAAATTATTCGTACACTGGTTTAATAAGCGCCGAATAATCGATACAGAATGCGTTTGGATCATTCCTTAATTTAAATAAATAACTATATTTCAATAACTTAGGAAATAATATTAAGATATTATCCTATCATCCAGAAAGAAACTTTAAAGTAAAAACAGGTATAAAGGAGTTGATTTTGTGTACTGGGAGTCAGGATTCTCTATTGTTTTTAGCTTTGGCTGCAAATTTCCCGTTTCTTTTTTGTTCGGTGTAGTTAATAATATTAGCAATTGTTGAATCACCGGTAATATTAACTGAGGACCTCAGCATATCGAGTGGTCTGTCCACACCAAGTATTAGTGCCAGGCCTTCAACCGGCAGACCCACTGAAGTAAGTACCATGATCACCAGCACTATGCTTCCTCCCGGCACACCAGGTGTTCCAATGGATGACATAGTAGCCATAAGCACTATTGTAATCTGTTGAGTTATAGTCAGATCGATTCCATACACCTGTGCGATAAATACCGCGGCAACCGACTGATAGAAAGCTGTTGCATCCATATTAATGGTTACACCGACAGGCAGTACAAAATCGGCCACTTCCTCAGATACTTTAAGTTCTTCAATATTCTGTCTCATATTTACTGGCAGGGCTGCAGCACTTGAGCTTGTGGAGAAAGCAACCATCTGGGCTGGTAGTATTGCTTTAAGGAATTTCCTGATTCTGATCTTTCTGGTAAATATCTTAAGATAAGTAGGATACAGGATGAGTATCAATAGGAATAATCCCACTAACACTGTGGTAAAATACTTACCCAGAGCAAGGAATATATCGATATCACCTGCAAAGTCCACAACCACACCTGCCAGCAGAGCAAAAACACCGTAAGGTGCAAAAAGCATGATCAGTTCGATGATTTTTATTATAATATCATTTAATCCATCAAAAATGAATTTCACCGTTTTAACCTGGTTTTCTTTTAACAGAACCATTGCAACAGCAAACAGGATGGCAAAGAATATAATCTGGAGCATCTGGGAATTATCGCCCATGGCACTGATTATATTATCAGGCACCATATCGACAATAAACCTCAGGGGTGAATGTTCACCTGACTCGGCCAGCAGCTGACTTTGATCTATTGTAGCCTGCCACTCTTCCATATATTCAACTCTTTTCTCTTCAGGGAAA
>DOZA01000201.1 GCA_003518245.1 Bacteroidales bacterium
AATGAAATTAGTGCCACGAAAGCAATAAAAACAATTAACATTTTCATGATTTCTTCGTTTTTCATTCTCTATATTTTTTCAGATTCTATCATTTGAATCCGTCAAAACACTGCCAATTAATGTGCCAAAGTCTGTATATTATTACTATACAGATATTTACAAAATACCCCCATTGATTAAAACCCTCGGGTTCTGTTGTGTTTTTCAACACCGCAAACATCTTTTACTTGTGATATAGTTGATTTTCTTTATGTTACAAATACTGTGTATTTTTTCCTCATATGTTGTATTTTTCAGCACTCACGAATAGATACAACTGTAAATATTTGATTATATGCCCGATGCAACTATGAAATATAATTCGCCAAATAATTTCCCCATCCTTCGCCCTCAACTTTCTCAACCATCTCAACTTTCTCAACCTTATTTACTATCTTAATCCAATAAACAAAATCACCCTCATGAAAAAACCAGTGAAACGTATATTTACCTGGTATTTTTTTCGGTCTGGTCCTAGTCTTCATTATCATAATGATAATCAGGTATTCATACGCAACCAAACAGATGGAACCTGCGGAGACGCAGGCCATAAACGACACTGTATTCTGCATACGTGATAAATACGTCAATGCTTATGTGTTCAAAGGATATGAAGGATATATAATGATTGATGCAGGTATAAAAGGCAGTAGGGTTATTGAGGAGATGGATAAGCTTAACATAGATCCTGCTGATATCCTGGCGGTTGTGCTTACTCATTCCGATTTAGACCATTCTGGTGGACTTGACGACTCAATCCCGAATTTTCGATTCGAGGATCATCGAAAAGCATAGCATTTCGTGATTACTCAACAACTTCTAAACTTCTCCTAAACAAAAAATAATATTAGAATGAATATCAACGATTCAAGATTTAATAATAAATTTGGACTTATTAAATGATAGCTACCATAAACCCGATTTAACAATTTAACAATTCAACGACTCAACAACTCCTAAACCCCTAAACAAATGAAACATCTCGTCTCACTAACAATACTCCTCCTCCTTCTCCCTCTATGCTCCACTGCACAACTCCACGACGAAAAGATTAAAGCTATCGACAGTCTCTTCCTGGAATGGAACAGTCCCAATCACCCCGGAGGCACGGTGGGTATTGCAGTTAAGGGTGTGCCCGTTTTTAAAAAAGCGTACGGACTGGCAAGCCTTGAATACCTTGTTCCTAACACATACGGCACACTGTTTAATATAGCTTCCGTATCAAAGCAGTTTACAGCAATGGGTATCGTTAAACTCCATCTTGACGGAAAGCTGTCAATAGATGACGATATCAGGAAATATTTGCCTGAAATGCCTGATTTCGGGCATAAAATAACCTTCAGGCATATGCTTCACCATACCAGCGGATTGCGCAGCCTGCATGCCCTGCTCTCACTGGCAGGATGGAGAGGTGACGATATGAAAAATAATGATGACCTGCTCAGATTCATGAAAAAGCAGCAGGACCTGAATTTTGAACCCGGGTCTGAATATATGTACTGCAATACTGGATATATACTATCGGCTATAATAATTGAAAAAATAACAGGCAAGAGTTTTGCCGAATGGATGAAAAAAGAAGTATTCGTTCCACTGGGTCTTTACGACACCTATGTTGAGGATAAGTATAACAGGATTGCACATAATTATGCCACCTCGTATGATGGATCGTATAAGAATGGATTTGTCAGAGAAATAGAATACTGGGCCTATACAGGATCAGGTAATATACACTCCACAGCAGCCGACCTGCTTAAATGGATGAGGTATTACTATGATCATCCCGAGGGATGGGAGGAAGCGTTTACGATGATGCTGACACTCGATCCGTTCAATAATGGCAAGCCACATAAATATGCTTTTGGTGTAAGAATAGATGATTATAAGGATGAAAAGAAAATATCACACAGCGGGTCGATAGGTGGCTTCAGGTCATATGCATGCACTTACCCTGAGCATGAGACCGAAATAGTTATACTGACAAACTTTTCTTCATCCGGGGTTGGAGAAAAGGTAAATGCAATAAGTGATATACTCCTGGACAAGCCAGAGGAAGAAAAAACAGAAATGGATTATGAAGCAGTAGAAGTGGATATAAGCTCCATAGAGAACTTCTTTGGCAGATATGAAATTGAAACCCTGGATACCCGGATGTTCGACCTCTGCCTTGAATCTGATACCATCTATGGTATTTATACCGGGGGCAGGAAAACAATGCTGCAGGTTGCCAGCGACAGCATACTTTTTAATAATAAATCCGGGATAAAAATAACACTTGTTGAAGCTGATACGAAACAAATAATTATAACAGATGACGGTGAAAAACGCAAAGGTACAAAGTCAATCAAATTTGTTCCAACAGAAAAAGACCTGGCCGAAATAACAGGTAAATACTGGTCGCCGGAGCTGGAGACACAGTACAGGTTCTATCCTAGGGACGATAAGCTTTACGGATACCATACCAGGCACGGAGAATTTGAGGTCATGAGCCTTAAAAAAGATGTTTATATCCCTAAAACTGGCCCTATCGACAAAATAGACATTATACGCAAAGGCCGGAAAGTAACCGGAATGAAAGTCACTAATTCCAGAGTACGAGATTTATTATTAGAAAAACTCTGATTATGATAGTGTTACTCCTTGCTCGTTGCTCGATCTGGCCACCATAGTTTCACGAATGATAATTACTATGTGTAACTTCTAAACATATCAACAACTAAACAACTAAACATCCCGATTAGACAATTACACCAGCCTGCCGGCAAGCAGGCAATTCAACGATTCAACAAATGAAACAAATCTCTTCACTAACACTAGCCCTCCTCCTTATCACTGCCTGTACTTCACACGAAACTCATGTTCCTTCCGGAAACGAAACAATTCTAGGCATCTTCGGTGGCATGGGTCCTGAGGCCACTGCTGATCTCTATAGACAGATCCTTGAACTCACACCGGCTGAAAAAGACCAGCAACATATCCCCACCCTTATCTTCAGCAACCCGCAGGTACCTGACAGGATGGAATCGATAGCCAATGGTGGTGAATTGATAAAACCCTATCTCAGGTTCAGTGTAAGAAAGCTGGAGTCAGCAGGAGCGTCCTTTATTGCAATACCCTGTAATACAGTTCATTATTTCTATGATTATATGCAGGAATCGGTTGATATCCCAATTATCAATATGATTAGGGAAACGGCTGTTGAAGTTGCTGAAAAATATCCTGATGCCGGCAAGGTTGGATTACTCGCCACCACAGGAACTATTGAATCGGGCCTGTACAATAAGGAGCTGGAAGCTAATGGTTTTGAAGTCCTTACACCTGTCGATTCCATAGAGATAAATATGGTTATGAAAGCAGTCTTTGGAATAAAAGCTAAGTCTGATCCCTTGTTAAACGAAGACCTGCTGGCCATTGCCGGTCAGCACCTGGCCGACAGGGGAGCCGAAGTTATTGTCCTGGGCTGCACCGAGATACCTCTGGCTTATAATCCTGAGAGGGTCGATCTGCCCGTGATAAATGCTACCAGGGTGCTGGCGGAAAGAGCGATAGAGACTTATTCAGAGATGAGAGATGAGAGATGA
>DOZA01000153.1 GCA_003518245.1 Bacteroidales bacterium
ATCATTGACAGCCTGTGCCCATCGGTTGCCACCATTCTCAAAAAAGTATCTCCATCATAAGCAACCTTTTCTGTAAATACGCCTGACAGCTTAAATCCGGCCTCTTCTATGGTTACTGAATACACGGTCTTATTTATCATTTCACTGAGAATATTTCCTTCAACTTCAATCATTTGTACCCCTTCCGGCTCAACAAATGTCGGGTATTCATCCGCAGGAAGACACGCAAGATCAAAGCGTGCAACATCGTCTGACATATAAACCCAGTTGTTTTCTTTTTCCTTTATGTGAAAATTTGATTTCCTGCTTTCTTTGAGAATTTCAAATAGTTTTCTACCAGAAATAGCTACGTTTCCCTCCTGGATCACATTAACCGGCACAGTTTGCTGGAAGCCGATTTCCAGGTCAGTGGCTGATATACGAACTTCTGTGTCTGTGGCACTTAAAAGGATTGTTGAAAGGATAGGCATGTTGCTTTTCCTTTCAATTATACTTTGAACTCTCGAAACGCATTTGAAGATCTGGTCACGGTCAATTTTTATTTCCATTTCTATCCTCCAGAAAGTAAAAGAATAATATTATGTTATATATATAAAAGTAATCTTAATAATATAGGAATGTAAAATTGTTTAATTATCATGTAGCTATCTGAATTTAATTAAAAAATATTCAATTCTTTTTTAGAACCTTTTTGTGTTTTTATTTTCAAAACAGACGTTTCATTATATATAATTATTTTTTAAACAAATTCTAACATCATATTTTATAAAAACTTATTCTAATCTATTCTCCAACACTCAAATTTATCAAAGATATAGTCTTATTTTAAAAATACTACAATATTAAAATTGGTTAAGTTTTTGAAAAAAATCCTTGTAACTTATTTATATCATTAAAAACTTCCTTCTTTTCTTTTTCTTTTTCAACCCGTTTTAAAGCATATATGACGGTAGAATGGTCCTTGTTGCCGAACGCCTTACCGATCTCTTTAAATGAAAAATCAGTTAAATTTCTACATAGATACATGGCAACCTGTCTGGGGTATGAAAATTTTCGTTTTTTCCTGTTTGATATAAGGTCTGAGAGAGATATACTAAAATATTGAGCAGTGTGCTTTTGTATTTCATTTAAGCTTATTTTACGGAAATGTCTTTTCTTAATGATCGATTTAACGGTGGATATATCAATTTCGCGCTTGTAGAGGGATGTATATGTTTCCAGGCTTACCATATATTGTATTACGGTCTTTAGATCACTTGTGGTATTGGCAAGGAAAAACGCAACATCATCCGGTAGTTGCAATTTTTTTTCTTTAGCTTTTTTCTTAATAATTTTTATTTTAATTTGCTGGTCAGGGGAATGTATTTCCGCCAGCAGGCCACCTTCCAAACGTGATCTGAGATGAGCAAGTAATGTGTATATTTGACTGGGAGGGCTGTTACCTGCCATAACAACTTGTTTTCTTGACTCGCAGAAGATGTTAAGTATAGTTATTAATTCCTGCTGTGATTTTTGGCGTCCAGCAAGCATATGAATATCATCGAGAAGGAGAAGGTCCAGATTTTTGTAATATTGCCTGAACTCGGTGATTTTTCTGTTTCTGGAAGCAAGTGAAAAATTGGAAGAGAATTGATTGGCAAGAACATACCGTACTTTTGCAATCGGATTGCTAATGAGGAAGTGATTACCGATGGAATTTAATAGATGGGTTTTGCCAAAGCTCAGTTTGCTAAAAATAAATAACGGATTGTAATCTCGAGCCGGTTTGTTCGCAACATCTAAGGCTGATGTGTAGGCGAACCGATTGTTTTTTGCTGTTATGAAATTACTGAATGTCAATAAAGGGTTTAGTTGGTGATGCAACTTAGTGGTTGAAATCTGAGATCTTTTGTGTTCTGAGATATTTTTGTCTTGACGGTTTGATGGTTGGATATATGTAAACAGGATTTCTGGTGATAAGTTTAGGATACTTTTGAATTCCCTTTTTATCTGGGTGATATAATTATCATTAAGCCAGGTGGCAACAAACTTATTGGTAACTTCTATTTCGGCCAGGTCGGGATTTAGTTGTTTAAGGGCTGTATGAGAAAACCATATCTCAAATTCAGATCGTGGTATGTGGTATTCGAGATGGCTGATTATTTGGGCCCATATTTCTTTTTTTTTTGGCATTATAAATAGTTACCGGTAGAGCTATAAATTCATATATATATTTAAACATTATAAGAATTCAGTTGCAATATCAACTAAAATATCTTGATAAGGGAGGTTATGATGACTTATTCAATAGGTCTTGCAGGTAAGGGTGGAACGGGAAAGACGACCATTGCGGGTCTGCTTATAAAATATCTTGTTGAAAAAGGAAAGACACCTGTTCTCGCCGTTGATGCTGATGCAAATGCGAATCTAAATGAGGTTCTGGGCCTTGAGGTCGAAGAAACACTCGGGGATGCAAGGGAGGAAATGAAAACAGGGGTTTCCAGTGGAATGACCAAGGATGTTTTCATGGATATGAAACTGCAGGAGGCAGTGGTTGAGTCATCAGGTCTTGACCTTATTGTCATGGGGAGACCTGAGGGCGCTGGGTGCTATTGTGCTGCAAATAGTCTTCTAACCGTGTACCTGGAAAAACTTATTGATAACTACCCGTACGTGGTAATGGATAATGAGGCAGGTATGGAGCATATCAGCCGCCAAACAAC
>DOZA01000172.1 GCA_003518245.1 Bacteroidales bacterium
AGCATACTCACCTGTAAAAATCATTAATGAAAATATACCATTGAAAATGCCGGTCAAAAATGAACCTGTTAAAGTAAATATTGAAAACAGGTATGATTTTACCAATCTGAATGAAACAGATGTATACTGGAATATAAATGGCAGGGGTGGAGTGATTAACCCTGATATTGAACCACAAAGTAAAGGGATAATGACATTCTTTCCCGATGTTGACATTGTGCCGGGAGATACACTTAAACTCGAATTCTTACGTAATGGCATGATGGTGGATAAATATAATCTGATAATTGGAGAAAGAAACAGGAAAGAGAAGGTAATAAAGCCTTCAGGTAAAGTTAAACTGGAAGAAAATGTAAATGAGTATCTTATTTCGGGTAGCAAATATTTAATGACCGTTAATAAAAAAACAGGTGAAATAAATATTAATTCTTGCAAGGGTAAAGAAATTATCTCTTCAGGACCTGAATTAATGATACTTGAAGATAAAAATGAGATCCATTCATCAGGCTACCCATGGCCCAAACCGGATGTCCCTCCACTGGAAGAATTAAATGAACGATGTAAAAACTGGCAGTTAACAGAAATAACAGCCAGTAGTAAAAAAGACGGTGCGAAAATTATTATTGAAGGCAGATATGAAGAAGCAACCGGACAATTTATTCTCGTTTTTGGTGATAACGGTGTTCTGAATATTGAATATAGCTTTGTAACTAATAAAGACATGCATCCAAGGCAAATAGGTATAGTCCTTTTTACACCCCGGAAATTTGACGAGCTTAGCTGGGAACGTAATTCAATGTGGAGCTCATATCCTGATAATCATATCGGAAGACCAAAAGGTACAGTAAAACCATACCGACCTTCTTATATGCCTGATGTGCTACGGCGTACTGAACCTCCCTGGCCATGGGAAATGGACAGTAATAAAATGGGTACAAATGATTTTCGGGCTACACGTACTAATATTATTAAAGCATCATTGCTTGATAGTGAAGGATCAGGAATAACTGTGAATTCCGACGGAAGTCAGCAAATAAGAGCATTTATCCATGATAAAGAAACAGGGATAATAATATCTGATTTCTATATCCCGGGATTAGGCAGCTTTATGGGAGAAGAATTAAGACTCCAGGAATTTAGTGATATCCTCCCGTCAGGTTCTATAGTTAAAGGTTTAATAAAATTAAGTTTAAAAAAGTAAAACATAATGAAGAAGAATATTAATATTTTGTTTATTTCATTCATTACAATGATATCAGCACTGGGTGGGCTTTTGTTTGGATACGATTGGGTGGTGATAGGTGGAGCAAAACCTTTTTATGAATTGCNNCCGGCAACGCAGGGTTGGGCAATAAGCAGTGCTTTATCAGGATGTCTTGTTGGAGCTCTTATTGCTGGTACTGTTTCAGATAAACTTGGACGGAAATTACCTCTTATTATTTCAGCAGTTTTATTTACCCTGTCAGCTATAGGTACCGGTATGGCTAATGTGTTTTCCTCCTTTATAATTTTCCGGATTATCGGAGGATTAGGTATTGGTATGGCATCAGTCTTGTCTCCAATATATATAGCTGAAATATCTCCTGCAAGTATGAGAGGACGATTTGTTTCAATAAACCAGCTTACAATAGTTATTGGTATACTCCTGGCACAGATAATTAACTATTGTATTGCCGATAAAATACCTGAGAATTTCACTAATGACCAGGTCCTTGCATCATGGAACGGGCAAACAGGGTGGCGCTGGATGTTCTGGGCTGAAACATTCTTTTCAGTAAGTTTCTTCATCCTGGCTTTCTTAATACCCGAAAGCCCAAGATGGCTTATTAAGGCAGGTCATCAGGAACGGGCTATTAAAACACTTAAGCGTATAGGAGGAGATTCCTTCGCATCGGCACGATTAAATGAAATCAGGGAAACCGTAGGAAATGATAAGGCCAAAGTTGATTTTAAACTACTATTTAAACGTAAAATATTAAGGATAATATTAATCGGCGCTGTAATGGCTATGATTCAACAATTATGCGGAATCGGGGTAATATTCAATTATGCACAGGAAGTGTTTTCAGCTGCAGGATATGGTTTGAACGAAATGTTGTTTAATATAGTTATTACCGGCAGTGTAAACCTTATTTTTACACTTGTGGCACTTAAAATTGTTGACCGCTGGGGCAGAAGATTCCTGATGCTTTTCGGATATGGTGGTATAGCCATTGTTTTCTTTGTGCTGGGCCTGCTATTCTTGAATCATTTCTCAGGGTTGATAATGCTCATATGTCTTCTGCTTGCCCTGGCAATATATGCTATGACGCTTGCACCCGGGACATGGGTGATCCTTTCTGAGATATTCCCAAACAGGGTGAGAGGAATTGCCATGTCAATTGCAACCTTTGGATTATGGACCGCAAGTTTCACTTTAACATATACTTTCCCATTATTAAATAATGCTTTTGGAGCATCAGGTACTTTCTGGGTGTATGCAGCTGTATGCCTGCTCGGATTTATTTTTATTATAAAACTTTTACCTGAAACAAAAGGTAAAACACTTGAAGAAATTGAAAAAATAATTTGAAAAAAGGTAAATAATTAATTGGCTTGACCTTACTATGTGTCTCATAAACAACAAAAATGTCTTTTCATTGTATTAAATATTTATGAGTATTCCATGACATTATCATTTCAATATGAAAAATAAAATTAATAAAACTATGTTTAATCGTTTATCAATTACAATAATTTCATTATTGATATTATATGTCTGTTGTTCAGCACAGTCTGAAATAAAAACAGGGCTGCCTTCAAATGATTATCTTAATAATATAAAAGATGAGATGGATAAAAAGTGGCCTGAAAATAGAACAATTAATCTTGTTTTTCACGGACATAGTGTTCCTGCAGGATATTATGAAACACCAATTGTAAACACACTTGAATCGTATCCTTTTCTTGTATTAAAAAAACTTAAAAATATTTACCCTAATGCTGTAATAAATGTTATTACTACAGCAATCGGAGGTGAAAACTCAGTTCAGGGAGCAAAAAGATTCACAGAAGAAGTTCTTACACATAATCCGGATCTAATCTTTATTGATTATGCGCTTAATGATATATTTATCGGTATGGATAAATCATATACTGCATG
>DOZA01000040.1 GCA_003518245.1 Bacteroidales bacterium
CGAGTTAGACCAGCAGATAAAACGTAGATTCGACGACTATACGGGACTGAAGGAATTGCAGGAATGAAGCTGTGTAAAGGGTAGAGTAGTAGATTAAAGAAGGCAAATGCATCCCGAATTTGACCTCTCTTTCCGAAGTTAAATGGGAAATTTCAGATTAACGCATGAAAATTCTTAAAGAAACCAGCCTGATTATAACATCATTTTTGCTGTTATTGTGCGCATGTAATACGGATAATAAATCGTTAAATAAGCAAGATAAAAATGATATCATGCTTAGTAATGTTTATGGTTTAGCAAAAAGAATCCTTGAAAACAGGGCTGATAATTTTGTCTTTGAACAAATTGGAGAGGAAAACTCGGCAGATTGTTTTGAAATATCAGAACGGAATGGCAAGATTCTTATTAAAGGAAATAACGGAATCTCTATGGCGTCAGGACTAAACTGGTATTTGAAAAATTCCTGTAATGCGCAATTTACAGTTATTGACAAACAGATTAATCTGCCTGATGAATTGCCCTTACCAAGAACTACTGAAAGAATCCAGACTAAACATAAGTACAGGTATTTTTTTAATGTCTGCACCTTTAGTTATACAATGGCCTGGTGGAACTGGGAAGACTGGGAACGTCATATTGACTGGATGGCAATGAATGGAATTAACCTTCCTCTGGCCATTACAGGACAAGAAGCAGTTTGGTATGAAGTTTATAAAGAACTGGGCTTTAGCGATAAACAAATAGGTGAGTTTTTGGTTGGTCCTGCTTATCTTCCATGGGGGTGGATGGGTAATGTAGATGGTCTGGGTGGTCCGTTGCCAAAATCATGGATGGAAAACCATAAACTGCTGCAGCAGAAAATACTAAATAGAGAACGTGCTTTTGGAATGACTCCTATATTACAGGGATTTACCGGTCATGTACCTGAATCATTAAAAGAACTATATCCTGATGCCACACTTCATAAAACAGGTAACTGGTCAGCAGGTTTTGGGGGAACTAATTTTCTGGATCCGGCAGATGATCTGTTTAAACGCATAGGTAAGCTGTTTATTGAAAAACAGACTGAAATGTATGGCACAGATCATTATTATTCAGCCGATTGCTTCAACGAAGTAAATCCGGATACTGATGATACTGAGTTTCTGGCGAACATGAGTAAATCAGTTTATCAATCTATAGCAGCGGCCGATTCACAGGCCGTATGGGTGATGCAAGCCTGGTTTTTATATTACAGCATAAACGATTTTTGGAAAGAACCACAAAGCAAAGCACTTATTGGTGCCGTCCCTGATGACAAGATGATAATACTTGACCTTTATGGTGAATTGCATCCCACATGGAAGAAGAAATCCTCATTCTATGGCAAGCCCTGGATATGGAATGTGCTTCATAATTTTGGCGGGAGAACAAGTATGAGTGGCAAAATAAGTGATATGGCCAGTGGACTTGATGAAGCACTTAAAAGCCCTGAAAAAGGCAACCTGTGCGGAATTGGCATGGCAATGGAATATTTTGGAAATAATCCTGTGGTTGAAGAATTTGTAATGAGTATGGTATGGAACAAAGATGTGCCTGATGTGAAAGAATGGTTGTCTTCTTATGTTTCTAACAGGTATGGCCGGGAAAATGAGTTTGCAGAGAAAGCCTGGGAAGGGATGCTAACCACAGTATATAATACGCATAAGCAAACCGGCACATTTTTGTGTGAACGGCCAGGTTTTTATAACCCTGAAATGTCATATCGTACAAGCCCCATACCTGATTATGATCAGAAGGCACTGGGCGAAGCATTAGATAATTTATTCAAGTGCTCTGATGAATTCGGCAACCTGGAGACATACAAGTTTGACGTAGTAAATCTTACAAGGCAATACATCAGTCCTCTGGCTTATAACTGGATAGTCGAATTGGAGAATGCATATAAACAGAAAAATCTGAAAACATTTCTTAAAGTAAAAGAACAATTTATTTCTCTTATACAGGATTTTGATGTTCTGCTTTCAACCAGAAAAGAATATCTTTTAGGAATATGGCTGGAAGATGCAAAAGGATGGGGAGAAACGGATGAAGAAAAAGCACTTTATGAATGGAACGCACGTAACTTAATTACACTTTGGGGTGAGGAATGTACCGAAAATCAATATGATGACCTTAATAATTATGCTTATAAACAATGGGCAGGCATGTTTTCCGATTATCATTTGGTGAGATGGAATAAATTTTTTGATGAAGTAGAGAAAGCTATGAAAAACAATGAAAGCTGGGATAGGACGAAATTCCTTGAATCATCCTGTAAATGGGAGAAGAGTTGGTCACATAAAAAGAATTTATTTCCTTCAATCCCGGCCGGAGATCCTGTGGAAGTATCTAAAACTATTTCGCTGAAATATGCTCCCTTTTTCAAATAAAAAGTATAAATAGCATAATTGAAGTTTGGCAAATCTTTATCAGCCTTCGTCGAAAAGGATCTTCGCCTCGCAGTGCTCCCCTGAAATCAAGACAC
>DOZA01000148.1:0-1372 GCA_003518245.1 Bacteroidales bacterium
CTTCCTCCCTGTCCCTGCCATCAGATGCTGTAATCATAGATGGGGTCAGGGCAATTGTTGACCTGAAACTGCTTAACAGGACCAGGTATATTAATAAATATATAAAGGGAATTAACCAGATCCTGCCTGATGGCGGTCTGTATGTTGCCAGGTTTGAAAGCCAGCATCAGCGTGAAAGAAGGTTTTTCTCACATAAGTGCGGGTTTATTTCCAGGATAGAAAAGTTCCTGGATTTCGGGGTACATCGTGTAATTCCAAGATTCAAATATTTAAATAAAATGTATTTTGCCATTACCAGGGGTAAATACAGGATTCTTTCACTTGCTGAAGCCATGGGCAGAATTGCATCATGTGGTTTTGCACTTATCGAGCACAGGCAAATTGATGGATTTACATTTGCCATTGCGATAAAGACCCGTTTGCCATTAACCGGATATAAACCTACATACGGGCCAATTGTCCGTTTAAACAGGATTGGAAAAAATGGGAAAATTATAAAAGTATACAAATTCAGGACCATGCATCCATTCTCGGAGTTTATCCAGGATTATGTGGTAAAGATGAATGGGTATAACAAGGTAGGTAAGCCTGCCAATGATTTTCGTGTAACCGCCTGGGGAAAGATATTCAGAAAGTACTGGCTGGATGAATTGCCACAGGTATTAAATGTATTGAAAGGACAGATGCGGATTGTAGGTGTAAGGCCATTAAGTCCAACCCGATTCAATGAGCTTTCTGAATTTTTAAAAACTGAAAGGGTTAGGGAGAAACCCGGTTGTATTCCACCCTATGTTTCTCTGAATATGCCATCAGCTGATACGAATGTTAAGGCAGAGGTGCTCTATATGTGGGAAAAGGCAATACAGGATAATCGTATCAGCAGATCTGCTGTGAATTTTAGATTTTTTTGTTCAGCTGTATTTAATATATTCACAAACAGGATTGTTAGTGCATAAAATCTTTTTGAACACTTTCATACACCTTCAACCTCAATCCACCTGTGTCAGTAAAATTGTTAATAATCGGTATTGAATAATAAATACAATATTTTTGTATCTTAAAGCGATATTAACCGTATATATTCTACAATAAATGAGGATCACAAGCAAACATATCGTCTACCTGTTATCAGGACTCCTGATCCTGTCTTCATGTGTTCCCAACAGAAAAATAGTTATTCTGCAGGAGGGTGCCAAGGCTCCCAGCACCATGACTACTGAAAGGTCTCCTCAAGAAGAGCAATACATACAAACCGCTGATGAACTATACATCAGGATCAACAGCATGGATGAATATACCGAGTATTATAACATCACGACTGAAGGGGGGATGTATGGCAGGTATGATCCCTCGCTTTCCAGCTATACGGTTT
>DOZA01000148.1:1386-2668 GCA_003518245.1 Bacteroidales bacterium
GTCAACGGGACGGTATTTTTACCAATGATTGGCAATATTTACATGGCAGGATTTACACTCGAAGAGGCAGGGAAGAAGATACAGGAGATGTACAAAGGTTATCTGAACCAGCCGGCAGTCAATGTAAGATATGTTGACAAGGTTGTAACGGTACTGGGAGAAGTAAACGACCCGGGAGTTTACACGTTCACAAAGAGAGATATCCCTATTCTCGAGGCACTAGCATATGCTGGTGATATGACTGTTTATGGTAACAGGAACAAGATTTTAATCATACGTGAAGAGGAAAATGTAATATACAGGCATAGAATAGATCTTACTGAACCAGATGTCCAGGCATCAAAATACTATAATCTAAAACCCAATGATATAGTTTATATTGAGCCTTTGAAGCGGCGTATCTGGGGCTTTACAGAGATACCATTTGGCCTGATATTTAGTATGGTCTCATCGACTATTCTGATATTGAATTATATCCAATAATAAGGCTTGCTTAAACAAAACAATTAATCCATACTAAGTGGAAGAAAGAAATATATCTGACAACGGTTCGGGCAATTTTATTGATGCCCAGGAAGTCATCAAACTACTGGGAAGAAATTGGCATTTATTTGTTTTTTTCCTGAGCGTGGCATTGGTCATCGCATTAATCTTCTATAAATATGCACCGGCAAAGTACAGGGTAGGGGCAACAGTTAAAATTAATATCCAGGAAACAACTCCTGCTGATCAATTTGGGAACATGGAAGGATTAAGGCTTGCTCCTCCTCCCAAAGATTTTGAAAACGAACTTCTTGTACTTGGCTCTTCTTCCATCATTGAAAATGTGGTCAAAAACCTGAATCTTACCACGACTTATTATGTAAAGGATAAATATTTCAAGCAGGAAATTTATAAAACCTCTCCTTATTTCGTGGAATTGACAGTAGATCATTTCCAACCAATTCAAACCTTATTCAGCATTGTAATTCTGGACGAAACAGAATTCAGAATTACCATGGATGAGAAGAATATAGAAATATACAATTATACAAACAATAGTGTTACATATGAGTTGCCTGAACTTGAACTTGATGAGACATACAGGTTTGGAGAGTTGATTGAAAATCGACATATGTCCTTCAAAATCATATTAAATTCTGAATTTGATATCAATACAGCACTTGACCGGAAATACTTATTTTCTCTCTCAGCCCTGTATGATCAGATCGGTATAATGCAATCAACCCTGGCGATTGAGCCCGCCAGTGAGGAATCAACGGTGGCCTACGTCAATATCACA
>DOZA01000341.1 GCA_003518245.1 Bacteroidales bacterium
ATGGCTGTAACCACCCCATATCCCGTATACCCCGAACCATTGCTCAAACTGCTGGCTCTCTCGGCCTGAGAAAAAGAGCGCAAGATCAAAGCGGCTTCTGTCAGTGTTCAGAACAATTTCCCTGTTCTTTTCCCTTTCTTCAAAATCATATGGCTGAATGGTATAATCCAGTCCCATTCCCATAAGAGGGTAGTTGATACCCATATTGGGCTTGATAGTACCTCCATTTGATATATGATTATAACTAAAAGTAAATCTACCTGAAAGATTATCATTAATTTTTATATTCAGGCTTGTACTGAGCATTGCAAGAAAAGCAAAGTGAGAACCAAAAAACAGATTACGCGGGTTTTCTGTCTCATCATATATTGTGGTCTGGTACGAAAAACCTGGTCCAAACCTTACGGCCATACTTAGCCTGCGGCCTGCACCAATAAACGGCTCTATATATGTGTACAGTGCTATAGCCGAACCAATCTCATCCCTGTTACCAAAATCCACATAGTGAACAGCTGCACCTAACCTTGGATAACAGAAACAATATTTCCAGATATCTTCGGAAGTGAGATGCAGGGCAATATTAAACTCAAATGAGAAAGGATTGGAATGGGATAAAGGCTCAATCTTCTTAGTATGTGGAATAATGAATCCATAAGATCCATGAAGGCCTATCACAACAGGATTATTTATACTGTCTGCCTGCGATGAAATCCTGCCGGGTATAACCGTACAAATGAAAACAAGGATTAAAGTAAAAAGCGCATTACTTTTCATGCCTGTTTTTTTGATCAAGCAATATAAGTAATCAAAAATAATAAATTGTTATTTAATTTCTGGCAGGGCTTACCTCATATCATGCAAAGATAACTTTTTACTCCCCCTTTGTTTCCTCCAGGACAAATCCTGTACCCCGTATGGTTCTAAGCTCAATACCATTATCCGGTGACAGGTATTTTCTGAGCCTGCTGATAAAAACATCCATACTGCGACCAAGGAAATAATCATCCTCACCCCATACTTCATTAAGTATATCATCCCTTCGCATGATATTGCCCATATGGGCCATAAGGTAACGTAGGAGCTGAGCTTCCTTGAGTGTCAGTTTTTCTTTTTTACCATTACAGTTTAGCTCCAGGGTATTAAACCTGAGAGTGGTTGCAGATATGGTATATTCATCATTAATTGTTGAATATACTCTCTTAAGAATATTATTCAGCTTGAGGATAAGCACTTCAGGGTCGAAAGGTTTAGTTATATAGTCATCGGCTCCCAGCTTCAGACCTTTAATAATATCCTCCTTCAGGGTTTTTGCAGTCAGAAAAATAAATGGTATCTCAGGATCTTTTTGCCTTATCTTTTCTGCGAGTGAGAACCCGTCCATCTCCGGCATCATAACATCAAGTACACAGATATCCGGTTTTTCCTGGTTGAAGCTTGTCCATGCTTCCTTACCGTTGCGGGTCAGAATAACTTCAAACCCGTTGATTGAGACATACTGACTGAGTATATTGCCAAAGTCAATATCGTCTTCCGCTATTAAAATTTTCATGGCTCTGGTTATATGGATTTCGGTATATTTACTATAAAGACGCTTCCTTTACCCTTTTTGCTGCTTACACTTACTGACCCTCCATGAGCTTCTGCAATTTTCTTTACATAGTAAAGACCCAAGCCAAGGCCTTTTGATTCGTGTATATTGCCAGTACTGACACGGTAAAATTTATCGAAAATATTCTTCTGGTCACTCCGGCTTATACCTATACCTTTATCAGACACCTTGATAATTACATCGCTGTCACTGATGAAGGCTTCAACTTTTACTTCAGGAGTGTTTTTTGAATACTTAACCGCATTATTTAGCAGGTTATTAATCATTGTTGTGAAATATAGATCATCAATTTCTGCACTTACGCCATTGAGATCATAATGTTCTGAAAAAATACAACCTTTACCACATCCGTTCCTGAAATTATCACTTATTTCTCTAAGCAGTTCTTCAACTTTAATATCTTTCTTATCAACCTGGAATTGTGTCCTTTCCCACATACTGATTTCCAGAATAAGGTTAATCAGTTCATTAAGATGTATTGACTGCTTGCCAATCATATTGGCTGTTTCAATAATTTTCTCCCTGTCGTTAATAACAGCCTCATGCTTAAGGGTTTTTCCTGCAACTGTGATCGTTGACAGGGGAGTTTTAAGCTCATGGGTCATATTATTTATAAAATCGGTTTTCAGGCCCGAGAGACGTTTTTCCTCCAGGTAGCTTCTCATTGTTGCTATATAAATAACACTTATCACGATAAAACTCATGATGCTCAGGATAAGTATGAGGCTCAGTTCGCGGAGCATTATTCTCTCCTTATTTGCTATATCAATATAATAGTCAAATGCTATTTTATAACTGTTACCCTCACTGGTGAAAGTATTTACCAGGATGCTTTTATCAGACTGCTGTTTTTTTAACTCTGATATAGGTGCCTTGTATACCCTGATATTTTCCTGTATATCTATCAGGTCAATGTAGTTAACATATATAATTGGTTTGATCTTTTTTTCCAGCCCTAACTTTTCGTAATACCTGCTCAGGTATTCTGAAAGCAACTGGTCTTCTTTAAGTATTTTTGTGAAGTAGTCACGTATATCCTTTGCAAGTAATGCTGAATCTTCAGTATTCAGCAGAGTCAGGCTTTTTTGCAGGTATAACTGTGATATATCATCAATTATAAAATAGGCTTTCTTGAAACCGGTATATGAATCAAAAGAAGCCATGTCCTGAATAGCTTCTTTTGATACTGAGCGATACCTTAAATCAAATACTTCATCTTTCTGAATCCATGCCTGACGGACAATGTAGAATTGAGCCAGTATAAATATTGCGAGTGCAGCAAATACAGGTAAGAAGGTTTTTATATTCCGCATGATCACATATTTAATCGGTATCAAATTTAAGGAATAATAATTTTGCTAATAGACCTTTAACCCTACTTTAACCCGCTGTTAACATTATCTGCTTCATTTTGTGCTTACTTTTGAAATGTGAATATTAACTTAAAAAGTAATATAATGAAAAGAACGGTTACCATATTAATGATTACGTCTTTATTCCTGGTATTTAATACATTTTCATCTCTTGCGCAGACAAAGGAAAAGGAAGAGAAGAAAAAGCAGGAACATTTGGTACAGGAAAAGATAGAAGCAGAAAAGCGCATAGCTCTTGAAGAGAAGATCCACAAGGGTGAGCTTGAGCGTGCTGTCAGGGATGCCCGTGAAGCATACACTGAAGCCTGGACGACTGCCAGGGATCCAATGATCCTTTCAACAGGGTCTGACCTCAATAATATTTACTTTATCGGGGGTTCACAATCTTCCAGTACCCTGCAGTATACAAAGAATGTGAAAGAAGCGAGTTTTTCCAAAAGGTTCGGGTTTGAGATAGAGAAGGATGCCAGGCGTGCTTCTATTAATGTCAGCGGGATGTGCAAAAAAGGTGAGATACGCATTAAGATCATCATGCCCTCAGGAAAGACATATACCGAAGTGCTTATAGATGAATACGGTTCGGTGAACTGGTCAAAAACATTCACTATTGATGAAGATAACGGGGCCAAAACCGGTGAATGGAGCTTCCAGGTTACGGCCAGTGATGCAACCGGCAGTTTCAAGCTCTTACTAAGGAGCTATTAATCATATACTTTATTACCTGACTAGTTTTAAGGCTCCTGTAAAGGGGCCTTTTTTTTGTTCAGTGTTCAGTGTTTTGAATCGGATTATTATTCCAATCCCGATTCAGCAGTTATTTCGTGCCAGATACATGCCCTCCTTTCACGCTCTCAACACGTATGGTGTATTTATTTCCTCCTTTAACAATCCATCTCACTATTACCTTACTGTTGCCAGGTATATTCTCAACTTCAATACGTTGCGGATTATGTAACTGTTCTTTGCAAACACTATTATCAGGGTCAAGAACTATCATTCCGGCTACGATTTCAGCACCATCAAGAAAAATATAATCCGGGGGATCAATCTTATATTTAATATTCTGTCCCGAATGTGTAGGCATCATCCTGGTGTTAGCAATGGTAGCAGTTACCTGCTTAAGCGATCCTTGCAGATCCTCTACTTCTATATCGCGTACCTCCAGTTTGGGTGTCTGGTACGCATGATAGATACAGAATGCAGTATTCCTGTGGGCATCAGACTCCAGCAGAAAGCCGGGATGTATACGACCATAGTTTTTATTAAAACCGCCTATCTCAACCTTGCCATACACTGGATGGTCATATTCTTTCCATGGAATAAAGGCATCTTCAAAGAGCAGCAGTTTATCAAATTTATACCTGTCCCTGTTTTCATTATCATTGAACATAAGGAAGCTTGTCCATAATTCGTTTGAATAGATATAGGTACCCAGGAAGCCATACCACCAGTCAAGCTCACCTCCATATACTGTATACATATCTTTCCATATAGTAAGTAACCTGTATCCCGGGATTATAGTCTCTCCAAGTTTTCCTATGGCATTTATCACCCGGTCATCGTCCCTGGTATATACTTCAGATCCCCCACCTTCAATGGTTGGTCCTCTTAAAATCATGCCACCGGAATTATGGTATGATTGTGCACCTGCTATATTCCTGTGCACGATACCGAAATCACGCACTGCCTTATTTTCAGGCACACTGAAGGGATATTTATCTGCTCCTCTCTGTGCATAGTCAGGTTCCCAGTTATACCCCCAGTCACGGTTAGGATCATAAAATCCCTGGCGATCTTCATTAACCTGTCCATCACCATCATTATCAATACCTTCATAACCCAGCATCTCGTATTCACCTTTTTCTCCATCCTGAACCCTGATCATCTGCCTGTGGTCAGACGGGTCATCCTTATATTGCCCGAAAGGATC
>DOZA01000197.1 GCA_003518245.1 Bacteroidales bacterium
TCTTCAAGGTATACATTGGGTGGAACTTCCAATGGAACGGATGTAAAGTTCAATATTCCTTTTATACCTGCTTTTATTGCAGCATCGGAAATTGACTTTGCATAATCAGGGGGCATTGTCATAATTGCTATGGATATCTGTTTATCCTTTAATACCTCTTCCAGTCGTTCGATATGGTAACATCGTACTCCGGCAATGACCCTGTTTGTTTTCTGTGGGTCACTATCAAAAGAGGCCACGATATTCAACTTTGATCTTTTGCCTTTGAAATAGGAGGTTATTGCCCGCCCGAGGTTTCCAACACCTATCACTGCTACATTCTGACCTTCTTCTGAGTCAATTATGGCACCTATTGTTGATATCAGTTCCTTTACGTCATAACCTTTTTTCTGAACGCTCGAATAACCTATAAGCATCAGGTCTCTTCTTACCTGTACAGCAGTGATATGAAGCAGGGCAGCCAGTTCGTGTGAATAAATATAATTATTCCCTGCAGCAAGATACCCCAGCAGCAATCTCCTGTAGCCACTAAGCCGTTCAACAGTCTTACCTGGTAGTCTTTTCATGTGTGTGTGTTTATAATCTTTACAAATATAATAATTAGAATAAATCTCAGTCAGGCACCAGTTTTACTGGTATTGTAACAATAAAAGTACTGCCCTCTCCCACAGTGCTTTCAACAATTATCAATCCGTGATATAATTCCACGATCTTTTTTACAATAGACAAGCCAAGGCCGCTTCCGCTAATATTGCGTGTTTTCTCATTTTTTATTCTAACAAAATCATCAAACAGGACTTCCTGGTCTTTCCCGCTTATTCCAATACCCGTATCAATTACTTTTATAACAGCATCCCCATTATCCCTGTCTATAATAATATCAACCTTTCCTCCCTCATGGTTATATTTCACAGCATTTGAAAGAAGATTACTGAAAACAATATTAACACCCTCATTATCAGCCTGTATTGTGACCATGGACCTGTTTTCGATATTGATAGATACATCTTTCTGGATAGCGAGGGGATTAATAGTTTCAACACACTGTCGTATAATTAATGCAGGATCAACATCGCTGTACTAACATTCACAGAGCTGCGTAGGCTGTTTGAAGAATCAGGTATTGAAGAAAAGAAAGTAAGATTCTCTGATTTTGATCCCCCTTATGGAAATTTCGGTGCTCTGTACCCTATCCCAGCGGGTATTCTATATGCTGCTGGGATTAAGCGTGATGTAATGGAGAGCATTATAATTACTGCCTCCGGCAAAGAAGATATAACTGAAGCCATCAAGGATTTTAACAGTCATATTGATACGATAAAGCACCATTTTAATCTGTTCTTCTGCAAGGGCTGCCTTCTGGGGCCTGGTATGGATCACCATAGCGAAAGATTCAGAAGACGCAACCTGGTAAGGTTATATACGAGAAAGAGAGTTAAGACACTTGATCATAAACAATGGGAAAAGGATATTGTGAAGTGGAGTAAGCTAGACTACTCAAGAGAATTCAAAGCAGATGATCAGCGTATTGCCCGGCCTGATGAATCAGCTATCAACAAAGATATAAGGTATAATGATAAAATGCTGAATGTGTCAGTGTTTCCGATAAGAAAAAACAGGATAGCTGGGGCTGTAATAAGGGATATGTTCTCACCTGAAGTTCAGAGAGAAGAAGTAATTTCACGCATAAATGAAGTGATTGAAAAAAATCTCGATATGGTTCAGAAAATAGGTTTCCTTCTTGGTGAAGGAGCCTCAGATACTGAACAGATGCTAAACTCAATCCTGGATTCATATAAAAAGAGCCAGGAGAATAAAGAAGACTGAACAGCATAATACTGACTGTGAATACAGAGCTCCATATAGAAGTCAACTGTCAGCAAAGAAGCCATCATAAAGAAAAAATATGTGGGGATGTTTTTCTTTCCAAAAGAATAAAAGAGGAAGGAAGGATAATAACTGTCCTTTCAGATGGACTGGGCCATGGTGTGAAAGCAAATATTCTTGCTACACTCAGTTCAACCATGGCACTTAATTTCACCCGTGAGCATAAAGAGGTTGAAAAGATAGCTTCTATAATAATGAATACCCTTCCGGTGTGTTCCCAGAGAAAAATAAGTTATGCAACATTTACCATAATTGATATAGAGGTAGGAGGTACAGTTACTATACTTGAATTTGACAATCCACCTTCTATCGTTATAAGGGGAAAGGGAATATTTGAACCTACATGGAAAAAAGTAGAGCTTACCGAAGGCAGGCATGCAGGAAAAACGCTCAGCACATGTACCTTTGACCTTGAAAAAGAAGACAGGATAATATCCTGCACTGATGGGGTGGTACAGAGTGGACTGGGAAGTGATAAATACCCTTTGGGCTGGGGCAGGGAAAGCCTTGTTTACTATTCTAAAATGCTTATATCATCCGAACCTACAATATCAGCAAGGAAACTGGCAGGGAAAATTATTACAATGGCCCATAAGAATGATAGTTATACATCAATGGATGATACCAGCTGTTTAAGTATTTATTTCAGGGAACCACGGAAGTTGTTAGTATGTACAGGACCTCCTTACAATAAGGAGAATGATGCTATGCTTGCATCCAGGATTAAAGATTTCAATGGGAAAATAATACTCAGTGGAGGAACGACAGCCGAT
>DOZA01000016.1 GCA_003518245.1 Bacteroidales bacterium
GTAAAGCTGGTATCATTACTGAATGTAAACCTGTTGCTTGTTGTTTTCCATGTTACACTATTTGAGCTGTAAATTATTTTATCCCTGATGAGTCCATCCGCTGCATTGATAAATGAACTGATATCGCTTATCCTCGAGTTTGTTTGATTGGAAAGATTTACGAGGCCTTCAAGCCAGAGATTGAATTTTTCAATATCTATATCATAGTTAATAAAGACCATCATAGTTTCTATATAATCAATGAAGTGTGGTACTGCTCTCAGCCTTTTACTCTCAATACTCATTGATGCCGAGACAATAAGTTGTTTCGACTTATGGTCAATAAGAGTACTATCCCATGCAGTAACAAAGCTGTTCAGCATTGCTGTTTGTTCCTCATGGAGATTAGGACCCATGAAAGTGATTAATTCACTGCTGAATGAATCTGTATCACCCGAGAATGACGATCTTGTCTGGGCACAGGCATTGTAATTAAACACCAGGTAGTAAATGAGAGTTACTATGTATAAAGATTGTTTCATTTACCCTTAAAGGATTCAATTATTTTACAGAAGTCATCTTCTTTCAATGAAGCTCCTCCTATCAGCCCTCCATCGACATCATTCATTGAAAACAGTTCAGATGAATTAGAGGGCTTACAGCTTCCTCCATATAGTATTACAGTCTTATCTGATTGTTCTTTACCATACATTTTTTCTATGACCGAACGTATGAAAAAATGCATTTCCTGTGCCTGCGCCGAGCTTGCTGTTACACCTGTACCAATGGCCCAAACAGGCTCGTATGCAATAATTATATTCCTGAAATCACTTAAGGAGATACCCGAAAAGGCCTTCTCAATCTGAGCTTTAACAACTTCGTAATATTCTCCTTTTTCTCTTTCACTAAGTACTTCACCACAGCAGAAAATAACTTTGAGATCATTATTAAGTGCAATAATTATTTTTTCATTGAGCAGCTCATCATTTTCATTATAATAACTTCTTCTCTCGCTATGTCCAATAATAACATATTGGGCACCAGTTGATTTTATCATTTTTGCAGATATTTCACCTGTATAAGCACCTGAGTCCATATTCGAACAGTTCTGAGCACCTGCATATATATTATCAGCCTTAAACAAAGTGGTAATATGTGCGAGATGAATAAAAGGTGTACATAGTATTACTTCTACACCTGATTCATTTTTCTGCATGAAATTATCCACTGCTTTTGCGAGTGAAAGTCCCTCCTGGAGGTTCATATTCATTTTCCAGTTGCCTGCAACAATTTTTCTTCTCATAATATTTTAATTGACTTTTTAAGTTTACGTAATATTAAGTTGGTAATATATGATAAAAGCAAAATACTTGCCAGAACAGATATGAGTATTATTTTTCCATTATTCTTGTTAGAAGATGATGAGTTAATAAATATTTCTATCAATTTCTCTTTGTCTGGCATATCCCTGCCTGCCCATTTTTTTATTATAGTACCTTCACTTATAGCCATAAAACCGGGGTTTGAACGAATAATGGTTTTCATGGTTGTTTCATCAACAAAGAGTATATTTAAATCCGGTGAATAATCAATGAGCATTTCAGGTGATGAAGAGGTAAGTATATAAAACCCGATACCTTCGTCCTGGCAGTCCAGACCTGTTTCAATTGCCTTTTTTATGAGTTCCTGATCGGCCTCAGATATTTTAATGCTTAACATAAAAAGACTGTAACCGGGATCACTCAGGATTACATCGGTAAGGTCTTGCCCTTCTGGAGTTATAAGGTTGAAATCATAGATTGGAGGTTTATACCCTTCTTTTATCAGCTTTGTTTTTGAATCGATGAAAAACCATGTTGTATCATCCGAAGGGTAATTTTCAAGGGTAAAATCTTGCTGTACACTGTCTTTTTCGTATATCAATGTGGTCTCGTATTCATCTACCGGGGCCCCTTCCGGTATTATCATTTTTTCGGGGATATTTGTTCCTGTTTTATAGGGTCTGAAATCAACAACCGGAAGGTGCCTGTAATTATACTGGATAAAAAGCACGAAAATAGCTGTCATAATAAATATTGCTACCCATTCGCCTGGAGGCTCTGAAAGTTTATTATATTTCTTCCTGTTAATAAAGACTATGATAACAAATACGGAAATAATGATATTCTTATAAAATGTCTGCCAGTTGGTAAGATGTACAGCGTCGCCAAAGCAACCACAATCAGCCACTGGATTTTCAAGGGCAAGATAAAGTGTAAGGGGTGTAAAACCAATCATAAAAAGCAATAATCCCCAGGCTGCTATTCTCATCCTTATACCGGTAAGAATGGCAAAACCGATAATGGACTCGGATGCACAGAGTATTACTCCCAAGACATAGGCCAGGGGATCAAGGGCCTCAATATGAAATGCAGTAAAATAATCCACAAATTTGTACATTGAACCCATTGGATCGATACCTTTTACCAGTCCTGAAAAAATAAATACAAAACCTGCAATATAACGGCTGAGGTTTTTAAGATTGATCATGCTATTATATGATTTTTATGTAAGAGATTAATTATTCTCTGAAATACTTCATCAGGTGGTAATATGGTTGTTGGGCTTTGTGAACAATCAATTATTTGAAGGGTTTTATCATTTTCAGCTGTATCTATATATACCTGACGGACCTTTTTTTGAAACTCCAGATTACTCTCATGGATATCCATATTGCCATTAAGGTAGTTACGGTCTAGTCCTGATCTGCTGTTTTTCAGTTTACTTGCAGTAAATTCAAATGGAACATCAAGAAAGATATTTAATGCCGGGACAGGTATGGCAAAGTGCTTGAATTCCAGGTTATAAATCCAGTTTTTAAGATCTTCTCTTTCCTTCTTATTATTGATTTTAGCACACTGGTATGCTATATTGGAGTAGACATAACGGTCAAGAAGAACGTATTTATTTTCTCCAAGCCATGAATATATCTTTTCTGATATATCCTTCCTGTCACCTGCATACAGCATAGCTACAAGGTAAGGATCTACCTCGTTAGCCTGCCCATATTCACCTCTGAGAAAGCGTGATATAAGTTCACCAAAATAAGGGGCATTTGTTCGGGGGAAATGAATAAACTCATAACTAAGTCCGTTTTCAGTAAAATAATTCCTGAGATTATTTATTTGAGTTGATTTACCTGAACCGTCAAGTCCTTCTATTACTATCAGTTTCATATTACCACGGTTTCTTTTTAATAGCTACAAATATAATAAGTAAAGCATATTTCTCTCGGGGATACATATAAAAAAACTAACAGTAAAAGAATAAATATCAACGTGTATCCATGCTGAATCTAAATTCAAATATGCAAATTAGGAAGTAATGGGTTATTTTTGGCTGTTGGATTATATTAATAATAAATGCAAAGATGAGGACCATCTATAAAAAAATCAATATCAGGGGTGAATTATATGACCTTTCCACTACCAGGATAATGGGGGTTATTAATGTTACCCCTGACTCGTTTTATTCTGGCAGCAGGATTGGTTCTGATGCTGAAATAATAAAATGTGTTGAGGAAATGCTTGATGCTGGTGCAGATATATTGGATATAGGAGGATATTCATCTCGCCCAGGTGCTGATCATATAAAAGAAGAGGAAGAGCTTGAAAGAATTATCCGTGCCCTTAAGATTATAAGGAAAAGATTTCCCCCGGCCGTTATTTCTCTTGATACATTCCGGTCGAATGTAGCAGATATCGGAATCAGAAATTTTGGTGTTGATATGGTGAATGATATTTCTGCCGGATCAATAGATAAGGAGATGTTCAACGTTATTGAGAAACATAATGTTCCGTATGTCCTGATGCACATGAAAGGTAATCCACAGAACATGCAATTAAATCCAGTTTATAATGACCTGTTACCAGATATCATAAAATGGTTTTCTGAGAAAAAACAGGAGCTTGTCCTTAGGGGTGTACGTGATATTATTATTGACCCTGGTTTTGGTTTCGGGAAGAAAATTGAGCATAATTTCGAACTTCTAAATAAACTGGAAAGATTTGATATCCTTGGATTACCTGTACTGGTAGGATTATCGAGGAAATCTATGATCTGGAAAACATTGAATATAAGCCCTGAAGAAAGCCTTATCGGTACTGTCGTTCTGAATACGATTGCACTTTTAAAAAATGTTTCAATACTTCGTGTTCATGATGTGCCTGAAGCGGTACAGGCTGTTAAACTAGTAAGTCAACTAAAAAGTATCTGAATAAATTCACATATATTTTTTACATTTGTTTGAAAGACACTAAACATAAGTTATGCCACCTATTAGTATTTTAGATATAATTGATATTATCCTTGTGGCTTTTATCCTTTACCAGTTATATCGTTTAATCCGCGGAACAGCTGCTATTACCATTTTTATGGGCATATTCATAGTTTACCTTTTCTGGAAAGTCGTTGAACTATTACAGATGGAACTTATTAGTTCGATTATGGCCGCGGTTTTTGGTGGAGGTGTTATTATATTAATTATTGTTTTTCAGCAGGAGATCCGGCGCTTTCTCCTTATGATAGGTAGCCGTTATATGGGAGGCGGTAATTCCTCATTAGAAAGGTTTTTTAGTGGAGGTACTGTTGCCTTGCGACAGAAACAGACTGATATAGAAGAGATTGTAAGGGGAGTAGAGTGGATGGTTGATTCAAAGCTGGGAGCTATTATAGTTATTGCAAGAAGAAGTACTCTTGAATTATATTCGGAAGGAGGAGAAGTTTTAAATGCCAGGGTAAGTGCTGAGCTGTTAAAGAGTATATTTTATAAAGGCAGTCCTCTTCATGATGGTGCGGTACTTATCGAATCAGGAAGGGTTTATGCTGCCAGGTGCCCCCTGCCTGCTACCGATAATCCTAACCTGCCTCCCCGTTTCGGTATGCGTCACAGGGCAGCAATAGGCATCAGTGAACTTACAGACAGCATTGTAATCGTTATTTCCGAGGAAAGAGGCAAAATATCACTGGCCCAGTTTGGTGAGGTAGATGAGAATATTAAACCAAATGACCTTAGAAAAATTTTAACTGAAGAACTAATTTAATACCGGGAAGCAATATGAAAAAACTGAAGAAATTAACTGTTTTACTTATTCCCATTATGCTTATATCATGCAGCAGCAGGAATACCAGGCCCAATATTATTTTTATAATGACAGACGATCATGCCCGGCAAGCGATAAGTGCTTATGGATCGTACAGGAATGAAACTCCTAATATTGACAGGCTTGCAAATGAGGGAATGCTTTTCAGCAATGCGTATGTAACTAATTCTATTTGTGCTCCCAGCAGGGCAGTTATACTAACAGGCAAGCATAGTCATATTAATGGAAAAATTGATAATTCGGGTGCTAAATTTGACAGTACACAGGTTACTTTTCCTAAATTATTGCAGGGTGCAGGATACCAGACTGCAATGATAGGTAAGTGGCATCTGAGATCACAACCGACAGGATTTGATTACTGGAGGGTATTGCCCGGCCAGGGTCACTACTATAACCCTGATTTTCTGAGCCCTGATGGAAGAGAGAGAATCGAAGGATACGTTACGGATATAATAACTGATATGGCACTGGCGTGGCTGGATGAACGTGATAAGGAAAAACCATTTCTTCTGATGTACCATCATAAGGCCCCGCACCGTGAGTGGGAACCTGCCATCAGGCATTATAAAGAGTTCATAAATAAAAAGTTTGATGAACCGGAATCATTATTTGATGATTACAATGGCCGGGGTACAGCTGCAAAAACAGCCGAGATGTCTATACTTGACCATATGAATATGGCAGGTGATATTAAAATACATCCTGATATATTAACCGAACTGGGTATTGAACCAAAGAGCAACTGGGACTTCAGGGCTTTAACAAGCAAATTAGAAAGGTATACTGATGAACAGAAAGCTGCCTGGAAGGAAGTATATGGTAAGATGAACAATAAATTCAAAGAGGAATATCCAGGTATGGACAAGGATGATCTTATGAAGTTCAAATACCAGAGGTATATGCAGGATTACCTAGCCTGTATTGCTGCGGTTGATGAAAACGTAGGTCGGCTTCTGGATTATCTGGAGGATAATGACCTGGCTGATAATACCATAGTAGTATATACCTCCGACCAGGGTTTTTACCTTGGCGAGCATGGCTGGTTTGATAAACGGTTTATGTACGAGGAATCAATGAGTACGCCTTTAATAATAAGATGGCCACGTGTGGTAGAACAAGGTAGCAGATCGGATAAGTTAGTACAGAACCTGGATTTTGCAGAAACATTTCTTGATGCTGCAGGTGTAGACCAACCGGAAGAAATGCAGGGAGAGAGCCTCATGCCAATTTTAAAGAATCAGGATATTGAATGGAGGGATGCTTTATATTACCATTATTACGAGTACCCGGCTGTGCATATGGTTAAAAAGCATTATGGTATAAAAACTGACAGATATAAGCTTATACATTTCTATGATGATGTTGATGAATGGGAATTGTATGATCTTGAGAAGGATCAGCATGAAATGAATAATGTAATTAACAATCCTGAATACAAAGATGTTAAAGAAAAGCTTGAAAAGCGTCTCCGGGAATTGAGGGTGTACTATAAGGATACCGGGGAGGAATAAAGATTAGTTAACTCATAACTCCCTGAGCGCTTCTATTGCTTCCAGGAGCACACCTGCTGAACCCCTGAAAATACCTGAGCCTCGCGGTTCTCCCTTAATAGTATACCATTCATAGAAGCCATCATTTTCAATTACCCTGTCAATAAAAGGTTGCAGTTCATCAACTGCTTCCTCTAAAAGACCGTACCTGACCAGCTGTGGTATTATTCT
>DOZA01000002.1 GCA_003518245.1 Bacteroidales bacterium
ACTAGATAATGTATCAACCGATTTCGAAGAAGGTAAGACAAACCTTGTTATCGGGCGTAGTGGCTCTGGTAAAACAGTATTATTAAAATCCGTGGTCGGCCTCCTGGAACTGGATGGTGGTGAGATATGGTATGACAGGATAAGGTTTGATGCACTGGATTTTAAAAAACGCAAGTCTATACGCAAGGATATTGGCATGCTCTTCCAGGGCAGCGCATTATTCGATTCTATGACGGCGGAGGAAAATGTTATGTTCAAGCTTAACATGTTCACCTCCATGAGCCAAACAGATAAACAGAAACGTGTCGATTATTGTCTTGATCGTGTAAATATCAGGAATGCCAATAAAATGCTGCCATCTGAACTTTCAGGTGGTATGCGCAAAAGAGTGGCTATCGCCAGGGCTATAGTACTTAACCCTCATTACCTTTTCTGCGATGAACCAAACTCAGGTCTTGATCCCAAGACAGCAATACTTATTGATAATCTTATAAAAAATATCACCGAAGAGTTCAAAATGACGAC
The DNA here is from genome assembly GCA_003518245.1 of Bacteroidales bacterium. Taxonomy (GTDB): domain Bacteria; phylum Bacteroidota; class Bacteroidia; order Bacteroidales; family VadinHA17; genus UBA9300. Next base: position 526 of record DOZA01000002.1, read on the forward strand.
TATAGTCAATACCCATGATATGAATTCGGTCATGGAGATCGGGGAAAAGATAGTATTTATAGCCGGGGGTAAAAAATACTGGGAAGGGACTAACAGTGAGATACTGAAATCTGACTGCAAGACCCTTAATGATTTCATTTTTGCCAGTAAACTGGCTCAGCAGCTGAAGCGCTAATCCTCGTCAACCTCCTCGTAATCAACATATTCCCCAAGATCCCCGGGTACTCCTCCCTGTTTCTTCTTATTATTACCGGGCTTTTCATTCCGGACCATATTCTTTTTCTGTCCCCTGGCAAGTGATTTACCAATAAGCCTGATAACAAGAAAAAATAATATCCCTATTAAAATAAGCCTAATCCACACCTGTACCTCCTATTCAACTAACATTGGTATATCTGCTTTCTTCTTTTTGACACGTCCGAACAATAAGTTAAATCCAAAACGTATATTCAGATAATCAAGCCTTTGCGGGATTATAAACCGGTCATTGCCGTTATCACCTGTAAATTCTATCCATGAAGCAGGTATCTGGTCAACTATTGTGTAGAATTGTACAGGCCCTCCTCTTAATGACAGGCCGAATCCGAAATTATTATAACTCCTGTTGGTCAATGTATAGCTCAGTGTAGTACCCAGCACATCACCTGCATTCAGTGTTGCCGACAATGTCAGGGTTTCTCTTACACCCATACCCAGTGTTGTCCTTGACAATACTCCAAGCGAAAGAAAATCAACCGGTTGATAACTGCCAGCCAGGTATAATTTTGTTGGGAGCCCGGTGACATAACCTTCTTCGCTGTCAACAAATTCGAATGTATTCAACAGTGAATCTCCAAACTCTTCTACTATAAGGTCAAAATCCTTTTCATCTTCTATTGCTTCTGTAATATCAAATCCTTCAAAGGTAAAATCGTTAGACGCTTTAAAAGTAAACGACTCTCTTCCCCAGTTAATATAACCAAAATCAATTATGCTGGCTGATAGTTGCAGATTATCCATAAGTATATATTCTGCACCTATATCTATACCCATACCGAAATTATTAAAGCTGGGACCGACATCACCGAAACCTATCTCTTCCCTTCCAGTAATATCATCAATAAACCCGTTTTCATCAAGAGTTACATCAAAAGGACCGCTAAGTTTAAGCAACACTTCTGCATTTACGGCATGTGAATAATCTTCGTTTACCTGCACCTCTAAATTATCAGCTTTAAGTGAAGCACTCATTGCTCCCTGCATCAGTTTCAACCGTCCTCCCACACGAAGCCGGTCAGTAATATTCTTTGACAGTCCTATATGTGTCTGCAGGTAAGCTTGTGCATTTATTCCTATACCCGACAGGTGAGCTGTTGAACCAATAAACTCTTCATTACCCTCCAGGGCCAGGGTAAACAGGTCAACAGGTAATTTACCCCTGGCCATACCTTTAACTGATATTCCAAAATCTATCCACCAGTCATTGTCAATAGCAAACCCCACACCCAGAACAGGAATACTTGATTCGACCGAGAGGAAACCTTTCTGTCCTATCTTCCTGAAAAACAAATCCCTGTCGAAATCGGGATGTAGAACTGTTATTACAGAGTCAGCTCCGGGCATGGGTTGTAACAGGTTAGTTATATTAAACATATTATTACTTAAACCCACATAGGAACCAGACAGCACCGGCAGCCCAATAAACACATTCGCTCCCGGTCTGAAAGCCGGGTTAAACTCCGATGATTGCGGAATATTCATAAAATATTGAGTCTGTATATGTTGTGAAAACACACCAGCCGATATCATAAGTATCCCGGCTATTAAACCCGCTTTTCTTATATTGTTCTTCATGGCTATTCGTCTTCAGAGTTAAAATTAAGATTAATATCGGCTTTTACCTTCACGGCTATACTGAATACTATATTGTAGTCAGAGTATATCTTCACATCCTTTGTACCGTTATCAGTGGTATTAAGTATGAAAGAAATGATTATCTGATCAGCCACCTGTGCAGCATCCAGAAACCCGGGAGTGAATTCAATCTCTGCATTACCCGTACTGGGTCCTGTTACCCTGCCGTTTGCATCAACCGGTGCCGGTAAAAGCAGATCACCGGTATCAATCGTTTCAAGAACTGTCATTGATGTTGAATCATATAATTCAAGTATTGCCGAAGCGCCCAGTGGGAAGCCATTCTCAGCATAAAGTCTAATTGTAAGCTCTTCCATCATATCCAGGAGGTCATCCTCTTCAGGATCATCACTGATAAGGAAATTATCAGTCGTATCAGACAATTGCAGGTTGGATATCCTGAACTCAAGTGGTATTTCTACCTCCATATCTGCAATAAAACTGCTGCTCCCAAAAATAATATTATCCTCAAGGTGTTCACCATCAGGATTAATTGACCCTGATCCGAAGTATTCAATCTCATATGGTAACATTGAAATCAGGTCAGGGAGGGTTGAATTGGTTTTATCAATGGTAAAAGAAGAACTCACCTCCCTGTTATCCAGCGTGTTAGGATAATCAATATCTACTGGATCCCTGTCAAGTGATATCTCCTGTTCATCATTTATTCCTTTAACCTCGGTATTTATCCTCATGGGTAAGCCGAAAGAATTGGTATAGTCTATTGTTATGCTGGGGCTGGTAAGGTATATTGATCCTGATAGCTTTGAAAAGAAATCTTCCATATCCAGGTCCAGAGTATCCTTCTCAGATGACTCATTATGATTACCGAAATAACCGGTAGCATAGTCAAATTCAGGTTCCTCCAAATCAATGGATACTTTCACACTATCCGAAGGATCATAACTTCCTGGTGGTAATAGTACAGTAATATCATATTCAAACGGCAACTGGTTATATGGTTCTGACGGATTGGTGTCAAAATTAGCAAGTACACCATCCATGTTTATTATACCGTTAACCGTTGAACCCGCGGGGACTGTTACCGATTGAGTAAGCGGGGCTCCTCCATCATCAATAGATGTAGCCTCCAGGGTAATACTGACATCAAATGAGCACCATGATCTTATGGTGTAGTTAGCCTGGCCGCTTAATACCTTCATCTTTTTAATCTTTATATCATCACCGGGATCAATAAAAAGAGTATCACGCTCATCAGATACTGTTATACTTGTTATCTGCGTGGTGCTTTCAAATGTTGTTGTCTCAAATGAACTGTAAAAATCCTCCAGCTGGAAATTGATAATTGAATCTTCTCTGAAAACAAATTTCAGTAATTCATTATCAAACACCAGTGTGTCATTTGGTTCAACAACATTACTCAGTGTCATTTCGCCCTTAACAGCCTTCAGAATTACTGACGGGTTAAGAGCCACCTCTCCTGATAATTTGTCCATATCATATCTCTCATTGATACATGATGACAGAACAAGCAAGGAAAGGAGAACTATGAATATTGTTTTTCGTTTCATATCTATATTTTTTTATCTGGTTATCTCGTAATTATAAAGGAAGCTATCCCGTCCTCCAATGATTAGGTTAAAACTGCTTCCCCTTTTAAGTCTTCCAACTGAGAAAGACGTGCTGCCGCTTAGAGGGAATCCCTTGAGGTTCTTACCTCTATCATCAACAACATATATCTCTCCTGCTCTTGTATCTGTAAACCCTATCTTTTTATCATTTGATGAAAATTCAAGCCCGTATGGTCCGTTGATAATATCTGAGCTGAGGGTAAGGCTGAACATCCTGTCCCTGTCATCATCATATGCATACATCCTGTTACCATCAATAAAGATATATTCACCCAGCCCATCAGCATCCAGGTCATAATATTCAAAGACAGGGTCATCTGAGAATTCATTTACTGTATATGTCTGCACCTCCCCGTTGAAGTTAATCATCTTTATTGAGCCGTCTTTTGCTGCCAGCACCATCCTTGGCCTGGTACCTGTTGTAAGCCTGAGCATTGAGCGATCAGACCGGCATACCTGCTCTTTCATTTCAACCCTTATATTTCCTTTCCTGTTCAGAATATACATATTCTCATCATCATTGACTACCAGGTAATCCTTACCTGAGGCCCTGAAGAACTCAACATCGTTTGTTACTGTACCTTTTGTCCTGAACTGTTCCCAGCCTCTGACAGTGCTCCCTGATTTATCATAGGCATATACTTTCCTGTCCTCGCCACATATAAATAACCTGTAATCCCTGTTACTCTCGTAATCAAATAAAGCAAGTCCGTTGGTTGCCGGTGATCGTAACCGGACAGGGTATTTCTCAACATTATTACCATTGCGATCTATCAGGTGAAGGAAATTTTTAGTGGCAAACAGTATCTGCAGCTTACCATTCTTATAGTAATCAATCATGTAAGCATTACCTATTATAGCTTCACTTATTGGTCGCTTCCACAATATTCTCCCTGCCGAATTGATAAGGTACAGCTTATTATTCATATCCTGTATGAAAATCTCGTGGTCACCGGTATAATGATTAGTAAAGAAAAGAGGCTTGGAAGAGGCAACAGTGTCCAGCAGGCTCTCCCAGACGGCCTTTGCCTCTTCTCTCACCTCGGGCTTATACATTACCGATAAAGTATTATATATCATATCATTACTTGAAACAAGCTGGTATCCTATAGCCTGAACCTTACGTAATGATTCTGTATTTTTTTCAAGTCCTTTCACTATTTCTTCTTTCATCACACCTGACAGCAGGGGGATTATTCTTGAGGGCACACAATAAAAATAATACCCTGCCCTGCTGGGCATTGTGCTTTCAAACTCACGGTAGGTGAGGTCATTTGCCAGGGTCCTGTTCAGAATATTATCATATAAGAATTTTGACAGTGTGCCTGGCTCACTACTTAAGACTAACAGATCATCATAAAAGGTTGCATACTTTGAGTCAATGAATTTCCCGAATTTACCTCCCAGGTCCTGACCCATATCCTTATCCGGCAGCCTGTAAATTATATATTCTGATTCAGCATCAGGTTGATATTTAATTAAATATTCGTTTGTTGGAACATCTTTACGGCGGTAATACTGTTCCAGCTCAGAAGAAAAAGCTTCCTCTGTTGCACTGCTCCCCCTGAGATCCATGAGCATTACTTTATTGCTTTCAATATCCTGCCCCTTGATATTGAGGTGTACCCTGGCCATTTCTCCTGATAACTGGCTTTTCAGAATATCAGAAATATACCTTGTCTCCCTGTTTTTACTGCTCACCGGTGTCTTAACAGGTTCCGTAATTATTTCGAACATAGCAGTACCTGAAGGTATATATCTGAAAATATCATACGAGCCCGGTTCCTGCTGGCGGTAATTATATAATATCTGGCTCGAATCACTTGTTTCAATATAACCGCTGAAAACGACACCGTTATTTTTAATATAAAGATCTGCTTCCATGCATGAAGCCAGCCCGGGAATATAAGATGCCATACCCTTATCTGACACCCCGGTCAGTAGAGATATGAACCTGGCAGCATTATCAAAAATGAGGTATATCTTATTTTCATTCCTCCCTGCCGCTGCCGACACTGATTTGAACCCTGGCAAATCCCGTATATCCATCTCCTGCTCAATCTGCCTGATACCAGCTTCAACAAGTATATACGAAGGGCTGATAATTACCACGCCACTGACAAATGAAACAAATAAGGACGGCTCACCTGTAGATCTTTTAACAAGTTCATAAACATTACTTTCCTGGTATTCTTTCACAGTATATCTGTATCCGGCAATATCGTCCATGAATGACCTTAAATGTTTATCCCTTACCTCCGGCAAAGCTGCAAAGGAAAAGAAAGGTGTAAGCCTGTTCTTACCAAGCAGGTGGATAGATATTAGAACAGGATTTTTGCCAGCTAACTGGTTAAACTCACGATTATGAGCCAACGAATCTATCATACCAACAGCTTTTGTAAAGCCCTGAAGCTCCCCTATTTCTGACATGCCACCAATTATTTCATTATCAGATACCAGCGACTCAAAAAGCCCGGGCATATCGACAGCTTCGATAATAATTCCTGCATCCAGCGGTACGCTTCCATATGGACTGGCCACATAGGCCCTCTTTTTCTGTTGCAGAAAATATGCCAGGGCAGCCATCCCTGCAAATAATATAGCTATGATAATTATCGTCCAGGTTTTTGACACTTTGTAAAATTCTTATTATTATTTATTCAATTCAAAAATAATAAATAATATCTCATATCTCATCTCTCATATCTCATCTCT
>DOZA01000418.1 GCA_003518245.1 Bacteroidales bacterium
CTACTAAAAGAAAGTCCTCAGGTTTAGTATTTGTTGTTCTCTTAATATTTCTTTCTGCCGGAAGTAACAGGCTCTCCAGGGTTTTAATTATAGGTGATTCCATTTCAATCGGCTATACTCCTTTTGTAAAAGAGTATTACAAAGATAAAGCCATAGTGAAACACAATCCCGGAAATGCCGGAGATACCGGAAGAGGGCTTGAAAACATCAGGGAATGGGTTGGTGATGATGACTGGGATATTATACAGTTTAACTGGGGATTATGGGACCTGTGTTACAGGCACCCTGATGCGAAATTATATGGGAACAGGGATAAAGTAAATGGAAAAATTACATTCAGTGTTGATGAATATAAAGGTAATCTTGATTCAATTGTAGCAATTATAAAGGCTATCAGTGATGCAGAATTGATATTTGTTACGACTACTTATGTTCCTGAAAACGAGGCCGGCAGGTATGCTAAGGACGTAAAAAAATACAATAAAGCAGCTAAAGAAGTCATGAATAAACATTTTGTATCTGTAAATGATATCTATAAAGAATCAATTAGCATACATAAAAAGCATGGGATAGGTAATGATGATGTGCATTACAAAGAAGAAGGGAGTAAACAACTTGCTGAGCTTATTATCAAATATCTGAACAAGGAACTGGAACAAATACAAAAAAATGAAAATTAAGATTTTAACAATATCGGTACTTATTTCGTTAGCGGCATGCAATACTGAATTTAAACCTCCCGGAGACGGGCGGATCAATGATTATCAATCACTGATTGAGGAATTTACAGATCCTGGTACTGAATATCGCTCTGCCCCGTTATGGGTGTGGAATAATGATGTTGAAAGAGAAGATATTGACCTGAGCCTGGCAGAATTAAAAAAGCAGGGTATTGGCGGTGTATTTATCCATCCCCGTATAGGCCTGATAACCGAATATTTATCTGATGAATGGTTTGAACTGGTGGAATATTCAATGGAAAAGGCAAGAGAGATAGGTTTGAAAGTATGGATATACGATGAGAATGTTTGTCCGAGTGGTTTCGCAGGGGGGCATGTTTATAATGAAATGCCGGAATCTTATAATCGGGGGACCATCCTGGAAACACGAAAAATGAAGAAGCTGGTTTTAGATTCTTTGGAATCTAAAAAGATAAAATTTGTATTTATGAAAGATGGTGATAAATGGTTAAATATTACTGATAACTCAAAAAAGGAGGAAGGTAATACTGGTGAGTATGCTGTAGTTTACCTTGTTAACTTTAGTACAGGTTCCCGAAGCTTCGCTGGTTTTTCTTATGTTGACCTGATAGCCAGAGGTGTAACTGAAAAGTTCATGGAAATTACAATGAAGGGATATGAAGAGGTGGGCGGCCATGAATTCGGGAAATTAATTCCGGGTGTTTTTACCGATGAACCACAGATTGGTGCTGAAGATGGATTGAGGTACACACCCGATCTTTTTGAAATATTTAATCATAGATGGGGATACCGTCTTGAGGATGAGTTAATGTCTTTAACTGAGGAAACAGGTGACTGGAAGAAGGTAAGGCATGATTATCGTTCTGTATTGCTGGAAATGTTTATCGACCGCTGGTCAAGACCATGGTATGAATATACTGAGAAGAATAATCTGATCTGGACAGGCCACTACTGGGAAAACACCTGGCCTGATATTTATCACGGACCTGACAATATGGCTATGTATGCCTGGCATCAGATGCCGGGTATCGACATGCTGTTCAATTCACTGGAAGACCGTCCCGATCAGTTTGGGAACAACCTTGCTGTAAAAGAGCTTGCTTCCATTGTAAACCAGTTTGACAGGCACCGGGCACTGAGCGAAACTTATGGCGGAGCCGGGTGGGATCTCCGGTTTGAAGATATGAAAAGGCTCGGTGACTGGGAATATGCCCTGGGGGTAAATTTCCTTAATCAACATATTTCACAATTGTCCCTTGTCGGCTACCGGAAACAAAACTACCCGCAGTCGTTCCTGGATTATGACCCGTACTGGCATCTGTATAAATACCAGACAGATTATTTCTCACGCCTTTCAGTAGCGTTGTCATCGGGCAGACAAATAAACAGAATACTTATCCTGGAACCTACAACAACTGTATGGATGTATTATGGTGGCGGTATGCAAAAGAAACTGAATGAAATAGGAAAGTCTTTCAAAGACATGATTCAGTTCCTTGAAGATCAGCAGGTGGAGTATGACCTGGGTTGCGAGAATGTGATTAAAGATCATGGTAGTGTTAAGGGTAAAAGTTTTGTAGTCAATAAAAGATCTTATGACCTTGTGGTTATCCCCTCCATGATGGAGAATATTGACAGGGCCAGTTTTATACTATTACAGGAATATGTTGCTAAAGGAGGTACAGATCTACACCTCGGAAAATCGCTCCATCTAGTCGATGGTAAAAGGTCTGATGCTCTGACAAAACTGATTGATGAAGAAAACTGGATAAGCGGGATTTTAAACAGGCAGGTGGTTAATGACTATTTCCTGCATGATGATTTTCTTATGGTTCCTTCAGCTACTGGTAGGATCCATCATATGCGCCGACAGTTGAAAGATGGACAGGTATTGTTTATATCCAATTTCAGCCTCGAGGAAGAAGCCAATACCTCTGTTGAAATTGAAGGTGCTTCTGTTGAGGTAATTTGCCCGCATAACGGAGAAGTGCAGCCTGTATATTACAGGAAGGAAAACGGCAAATTATCATTTCCCGTACACCTGTATCCCGGAGGCAGTTACATGGTGTATGTACATAATAAAAAAGTAGTTCCTCTCGGTAAAATAGTTGAGAATAGCAGGACACTTATAAAAAGCCCTGAAAGTAAGGTGCAGTTGCTTCATCCCAACGCGCTGAATATTGACTATGCAAACCTGAACCTGATGGGGGAAAACAAGGGCAAAATGTACTATGCAAAAGCATCTGATGTGATTTATCAGAGATTTGGCTATGAGAATGGTTCTCCCTGGAATATCGTACAATACAAATTATCCCATCTGGATAAAAATAAGTTACATAAGCCGGGAGATCGTTTCGAGCTTAGCTATAATTTTAGCATGCAGCCTGGGGTAGATAAACAGGGGATGAAACTTGTGGTAGAACAGGCTTCTCTCTACAATATTTTCATAAATGGTAAAGAGATAAAGGCCGGACAGGATACCTGGCTCGACCCTGACTTCAATTGCATAGATATCGAGAAGCATGTGAGAGCAGGAATAAATGAGATTAAGCTGACCATGAACCATTTTGATAATCGCTGTGATCCTTCTCCTGTTTATGTCCTTGGTAATTTCTCCTTAAGGCCTGTTGAAAAGGGCTGGGATATAATCCCGGTAAAGGATATTGAAACAGGCAGCTGGAAAGAGCAGGGTTTCCCTTTCTATAGTGAGTCAGTCAGCTATACAAAAATCCTTGGGATTGATAAAGGTGGAAAATATGAAATTAGATTGCCCGAATGGAATGGAACGGTTGCAGAAATTATTCTGAATGACAAGAGTATAGGGATTATCCAGTCACAGCCTTATACTAAAGAGATTGAACTGGAGGAGGGTAGTAACAAAATATCGGTTATTGTTTATGGAAGCCTGAAAAATGTTTTTGGCCCCCATCATGTCTATGCCAGAGGGTTTATGCGACCACCTGCTTTCAGAAAAGGAAAAGATACTATGCCACCGGGAAATGAATATGATGTCCTTGATTATGGACTGATGGAAGATTTTGAAATATATAAAATCAATCTGGATAAATAAGTTCAATATAAAAATATTACCAAATGTTCAGACATCACAGCTTAATCATCACATTCGTTCTTATGGTTTTTGCCTGTTTCACTGCAAGTTCACAGGTTGATGAGAATGTTTTCAGGGAGGTGAAGAATAAAAATTCCGGGAATGAAAATAACCAGGAAGAAGTAATGGATTTACAACTGAACTTTAATACAGACTGGCATTTTCATTTAGGTGAATTATCAGGATTTTATGTCCCTGACTTTGACGATTCTGACTGGCGTGTTCTGGATGTTCCACATGACTGGTCTATTGAAGGTCAGTTTTCAACGGACAATCCAACCGGGGTGTCGGGAGGATATCTGCCTGCAGGAGTAGGTTGTTACCGTAAGTATTTTGTATTGCCTGAAGGAACAAAAGGGAAACGTATTAAAATACGGTTTGATGGCGTATATATGAACTCATCTGTTTACCTGAACGGTGTTTATCTGGGGAATCGTCCTTATGGATTCAGCACTTTTGAATACGATTTAACTCCCCATCTGAATTATGATGGAAGGACCAATGTAATTGCTGTGAAGGTGGATAATTCCTTATATGGTAATTGCCGCTGGTATACCGGCTCAGGTATGAACAGGAATGTCCATCTCTTTATAACAGAACAGCAGCATTTCAAATCATTCACAACTTTTTTCCGGACCATTTCTTTAGAGGATAATATTGCCCGGATGAAAGTGGATTGTGAAGTTATTTCCAATAATTACCCTGAGAGTGACAGGATTAGTTTTCAGCGTTTTCCTGAAGACTGGAAAAAAGTAATTAAAGATGCCCGGATTACAGCAATTTTAAAAGACAGGGAGGGTAACATATTTGCAGAATCCGGCGAGACATATAAACTTAGCGACTACACATCGATAAAATCGTCATTGATTCTGGAAGCGGAGAATCCTGTGCTCTGGTCTGATGAAAATCCTTACCTCTATACCCTGGATTTGCAGCTATGGATTGACGATCAGCTGATTGATAGTGAGCAACGAAAAGTTGGAATCCGAACTATTGATTTTAACAATGAACAGGGTATGCTTGTAAACGGAGAAAAAGTTATTGTCAGGGGGGTATGCCTGCATAAAGATGCCGCTTCATTTGGGACTGCTGTGCCGAAGGATGTCTGGAAATACAGGCTGGAAAAACTGAAAGCACTGGGCTGTAACGCCATCCGTACACATGGGCCGGTTGACCCTGTATTTATTGATGTGTGTGATGAGAAGGGTTTTTACCTGATGGCAGAGGCTTTTGATGAATGGAACAAAAGATGGCACTACGGCTGGTCCGAAGATCCGGCAGGTAAAAAGGCCAATACCTACCATAAGTTCTTTAACCAGTGGGCTGAAACCGATCTAAAGGACATGGTTAAACGCGATCGTAATCATGCCTCCGTATTTATGTATTCAGTAGGCAATGAGGTGCCAGACCAGCGTTATGCTGATGGCCCTGAGACTCTGAAAATGCTTATGGATTGGGTAAAGGAAGAGGACGATACCCGTATGGTAACTGCCACCTGTGACTGGGCTCCGTGGGCTAATGCAAGTGGGTTTCTGGATACAATGGACATTGCCGGATACAATTACCCCGACCGCTATTTTAAAGAACATTACCGTGAAGAGCATGCCCGCTATCCCGAGCGTATTTTATTTGGTGCTGAGAATTACCAGACCCTTGAAAACTGGCTCGCGGTAAGAGATAATCCATATGTTGTTGGCCTCTTTTTATGGGTTGGGATCGATTACCTCGGGGAATCACTGGGTTGGCCACGGCGTGGATGGGAATGGGGCCTGATTGATATCGGCACTTTTGAAAAATCTCTCTATTACTACTGGCAGGCTTTCTGGTCGGAGAAACCAATGATCCACATTGCTGTAAACCTGAAAGAAAAAGATACTTTCGAATGGCGTTGCTACAACGTTGCTTCACACTGGAACTTTGAACCTGCTGATGTTGATACTGTTTTCGTATACAGCAATACTGAAAAAGTAGAACTGTTTCAAAATGGTAAAAGCCTGGGTAAAAAGGCTGTTAATCCGGATACTTACCAGGCCATTTATATTGTAGATTATGAAAAAGGTGAGTTGAAGGCAAATGCCTTTAATAATAAGAAAGTAGTGGCAAGCCACACTTTAAAAACAGCCGGCGAAGCTGAAAAGCTGGTATTGAAGAATGAACGAGAAACTGTTTCCAATGATGAGGATCGCCTTATTTTCCTTACCATGGAAGTTCAGGATAAAAAGGGGACACGATGTCCTTACGCAAATAACGAAATAACAGTTGATGTGAGTGGTGCAGGTGAACTGATCGGATTGGACTCGGGCAACCAGTTCAGTCATGAATTGTACAAGCAGAGCAAACGTAAAGCATACCAGGGAAGATTACTTTTGACCATCCGTCCCAAAGGGGAAGGGATAGTATCTGTAAAATGCCATGCCGGTGATTTGAAGCCTGGAATTATTAGCATTCAGAATTATTGAAATGAATGGGATCATGATCAGGCCACACCTATAAGGATAAGTGGCTATGGGACATTATTTATTCACACCTGTTGCTTTTGATGATACGGGCTAATCATGAGTGACTACCTGACAAGTTTTATGTTTAAGGGCACCTCTAAAAACCTAT
>DOZA01000316.1 GCA_003518245.1 Bacteroidales bacterium
TTAGCGACGGTGAGAAAACCTCGGCCATGATAAGGCTTAACTGGCCAGGGATTGAGAAAGTGTCACGGGTATGGTTGTTTGATCACCCGGGGTTGAAAGATCAGGTGACTTCCGGGATGCTGGTATTTAGTGATGGATCAACTATCAAAGTGGGTGAATTACCTAACGATGCCAGAAGCTGTAAGCAGGTTATTTTTGATGAAAAGGAAATATCCTGGATCGCTTTTATGGTAACATCAGTATCTGAAACTACACGGAATGCAGGACTGGCTGAGTTCGCTGTTTTTAGAAAATGAGTATTTTTGAATAAATGGTCTTAAATATTAAGCCCTAAAATAATTTACAACCTAAAACTGATTAAGATGAAAGTAAAAATTTTAGTCTCACTCGGTATCTCATTAGCAATAGTAATAATATTCTTCATTAATTCATGCACCGGAAGTACTGAGAAGAAGCAAAAAGAGTGGATCGATCCCTTGAATGAAACAGTGGAACAAAGGAATGCAAGAATGGAATGGTGGCGCAATGCACGATTCGGATTATTTATACACTGGGGTGTATATTCTGTCCCTGCGGGGACTTATAACGGTGAACAAATTCCCGGCATTGGTGAATGGATTATGAGACGGGCGCATATCCCGGTTGATGAATACAGGGCTTTTGCCAGGGAATTTAACCCTGTTAAATATGATCCGGGAGCATGGGTTAAGATGGCTAAAGATGCAGGCATGAAATATATTGTGATAACATCCAAGCATCATGATGGATTTGCATTGTTCGATTCAAAGGTGACCAACTGGGATATAGCAGATGCAAGCCCATATGGGAAAGATTTACTAAAGCCATTGGTAAAAGCAGCAAAAAAAGAAGGATTGAAGATAGGTTTTTATTATTCACAGGCACAGGACTGGACACATCCCGGTGGAGCTAAATCAGGCTATGAAGAAGGTGAATACTGGGATGAGGCTCATGCGGGTGATTTTGATGAATACCTGAACCATATAGCTTATCCGCAGACTGAAGAAATTCTGACTAACTATGACATAGATATATTATGGTGGGATACCCCTTACTGGATGACTAAAGAGAGAGCAGAATTCTTACGTCCCCTTATTGCTTTAAGACCCGGATTGATTACCAATAATCGACTTGGAGGTGGGTATAGCGGCGATACTGATACACCAGAGCAACATATCCCTGCTACAGGTATTGAAGACCGCGACTGGGAAGTTTGCATGACAATGAATCATACATGGGGATATAAGAGTTATGATGATGACTGGAAATCATCAGAAGACCTGGTGCGTAAACTTGTGGATATAGCTTCTAAAGGAGGAAACTTCCTTTTAAATGTAGGCCCTAAACCGGATGGAACAATACCACAGGCATCAGTGGAGAGACTGGCCGAAATAGGAGACTGGATGGATGTTTACAGCGAGGCAATATACGAAACATCAGCCAGCCCTTTCAGACGCCCGTGGTGGGGTCGTTGTACAAAAAAGGAACTTGAAAACGGAGATACACGTCTTTACCTCCATGTCTTTGACTGGCCCGGGGATAATATTTTGAGAATTCCTGTACTAAACGATCCGGTTCAATGCTTCTCTTTATCAGATAAGGAGTCAGTGTTTAAAAATGAAAAAAGCAATAACAGCCTGCTTATTGAACTTGAAGGTGAAGCACCAAATGAAATATGTTCTGTGATTGTCCTGGATATAAAGGGTGAACCTCAGGTTCCTGACCAGAATATAAAAATAAATGATGATGGAGTATTATTGCTCACACCGGAAGAGAGTAACCTCGAAAACAGGGGATACATTTCATCAAATCATGCTAAACTGGTGCGCAATAATGAATTATCCTATATTACATGGAAGGAAACAAATACATGGATGGAATGGCCTGTTGAGATTGATCAGCAGAAAGCTTTTGATGTTTTTGCTGTTGTTGCAACCGCTTCATCAGGGAATAAGTTAATTGTTGAAGTGGGAGAAGATAAGAATATATTCATGTTGCCGGAAACAGGAGGTCTTGACTCTTTCGAAAAAATTAAAATCGGAACTATCAGCTTACCGACAGGCATATCAACTCTGAGATTAAAGGGAGAAAAAGAAGAATGGCAGCAATGCTACATGAGTAATCTTGAACTGGCCCCTGTTAAATAACATATTTTGGAATCTCTAATCACTAATATAAACCGGTTATGAAAACATATACCAGATACTTTGTATTTCTTGTTCTGGCTGTTATTATCATTTCAGGATGTACTGGTAAAACTCAGAAGCCTAATGTTATACTTATTATTACTGATGATCAGGGTTATGGCGATCTTGCCTGCCATGGCAATCCCTGGATTAAAACTCCTAACATGGATAAGTTATGGGAAGAGAGTGTAAGGCTTACTGATTATCATGTATGCCCTACATGTGCCCCTACCAGGTCAGCGTTGATGACCGGAAGGTATAATAATCGTACAGGAGTGTGGCATACTGTCACCGGAAGAACTTTGCTGAGAGAGAATGAAGAGACAATGGCCAGAGTGTTCAGTGATAATGGATACTCAACTGCTATGTTCGGGAAATGGCATCTGGGCGACAATTACCCACGGCGTCCTATAGATGTGGGTTTCCAAAAAGCTGTTTATCATGCCGGAGGTGCGATAGGAAATACCAACGATTACTGGGACAACGATTATTTTGATGATCACTATTATGATAATGGTGAGTACATGCAGTTTGAAGGCTATTGCACCGATGTATGGTTTAATGAAGCAAAGTCTTTTATTGAGAAGAACAAAGAAGAACCTTTCTTCTGTTATATAGCCA
>DOZA01000063.1:0-6209 GCA_003518245.1 Bacteroidales bacterium
TCTTCGGTCGCTTTGCTCCCTCAGCATGACATTAGTTGTAAGCTATACGTGTGTCTTTGTCGGGCAGTGCATCCTTGATCCTTCCCTGCCATGCGGGTGAATTCCATGTACCCAGGGCTGTGTGCGTCTGAAGGTATTTTTCGGGTATGGGGTGTGTGCCAAGAACTACCCTGACCCCATATCTCTCTTCAATATATTTTTTAAAATAATCAATTCGGGGGCAGGGAGGGTAACCTACCAGTAATCCTGTTGCAAGGTGAATAACTTCAGCACCGTTCTTTATCATTTCCTCCGGCACATATTCAATATTTCCTCCCGGGCAACCACCGCATGTACCATAACCAACAAGCTCCAGCTCTTCGTCTTTATCATAAATACTGAAAGCCCCTTCATGGTTCCTTAGTGAACGCAGGCCGTTACCACCGCCACACATCCTGTAACGGTCGCAGATAATGATTCCTATCTTTGTTGTTTTACTCATCTTTTTATTTGTTATTTACGCCTGTAATTATGTATTATCAATTTAATATCGCTCATTGTAAACCCGTAAGATCTCCTTAAGCGGCCAAGCTTCTCATTGCCGCTGACTGATGCAGGCAAATCAAGCTCCTTGATTATATAGCTTACCGGAACATTATATCTTAACGACACGTCAATAAGGCTCATTGATCCCAGTACTTCAATATCAGGGTCTATATCATGTCGTTCAAACCCTGATTCCTTTTCCTCAGTTGTCTTTATTGTTTCTTTAATTACAGCCTGTTCCTTTTCCACGGGGATGGCCTTTTTTTCCTGCTGTATTCTCTGCACTGCTGCTGGGATTTGCTGGTGTTCACCCCCATACAAGAACCTGTCCCTGCCATCTCCCATTTCCGTTACTTTAATATTTATAATAAAGGGAAATATTATAATGAAGAATAGCAGGAAAGCAAAGGTTATAATAATTAGATTACTTTCTGCATTTGTATTAACAATTTTTCTCAGGTATGATTTAAGGTTCTTCCAGTGTAATATTATATGCAACACCAGAAATGCAACAAATAATATCGCACATATAAGGTGTACTGTTCCCCATTGGTGTCGGTCCCAACCAAGGAATGTAAGATCAACATTACGTCCGTAAATAACCCATCGTTTTGATCCCGGGACAAGAATATACTTAATCATAAGTCCCAGTCCGCTCATAATGGCCAGGAACAGGAACATCAGGACATCAACAAGAAGGAAAAGGTTTGATTTTTTCATAGAGCCTGACTTATCAGTTTTAAAAAAGAAATATTGAGACTGTCCTTGAGACGGGACAGTCCCATATTTCAGACTGCTGAATAAAAGACAAGATTACAAACCATTTTTAAACATTATTTTAGATGATGCATCTTCAGCAGCCTTAATTAAGGGGTAGCCGGCCGGTGAGGCAGTAAGAAGCGGGTGTGTACCTATCTGGGCAGTAAGAAGAGCATTTATTGGCATCCTGTTTTCAATAATTATACCTATTGTATTTGTCAGCTCTCCAATAGAAAGTCCGCCTGATACTTCTCCACCGAGGATTACTCCTGATTCTTTCCCTACTATAAGTTTAACAGACTGTTTATGTGTATCTTCAAGAGTGCCGGGGTGACGGTCAATTCCTTCGAATTGACCTGTAACTATATCAAATCCTTCTCCCCTGGCAACTGTTTCAGTAAGACCTGCAACACCAATACCTGTATTGCCTATTGCTGTGCAGAAAATTGAGATAGTACCGCTGAAAGTTTTAATGACTGATAATTTATACAGGTTCATGCCTGCAATACGGGCTTCTGCACAGGCAGTTGAAGCAAGCATGACATTGCTCGGTTTTCTTGTTACAAAGTCCCTCTTCTCAGCACAGTCGCCAACAGCAAATATATTAAGATCTTCAGTTCTCATATACTCATCGACACTGATTGATCCGAACTGGTTTAACCTGAGACCTGATTCTTCTGCCAGTTTAGTGTTTGGGTTGTATCCCAGTGATAAAATAACAGCATCAGCTTCAATTTTTTCACCGCTTTCAAGCAATACTCCTTCAACTTTCTTATCTCCCAGAATCTCTGTAACACCTGCGTTGGTCATTACTGTAATCCCTCTGTCTTTCAAAAGCTCTTCGATAACAATTGATACCTCTTCATCAAAAGCCAGCCCAAGTGCATGGGGTAATTTTTCTATAAGTATTACTTCTTTCCCTGCCTTTTTGACCTCATCGGATATCTCAACACCTATAAAGCCTGCTCCAATGGTTACAACTTTCCTGACACCTTCGAGTTTCTTCTGCATCTCATCCAGGTATATTTTATTCTTGGGAACGGTATAAACATTTTCAAGGTCTGTTCCCTTAAGCCATTTTGGTATCTTTGGCATAGATCCTGTACCCAGGACAAGCTTGCCATATTTTACTTGTTCACCCGATTTGAGAGTTACCACACATTCTTCACGATCAAGTTTAGTTGCCTCCTCATAAATAATATCTATATTATTTGCTCCAAACATTTTTTCTGCAGGTAATAAATCATTATCAGATGAACCTACTGAACCGAAAATATAAGGTATACCACAGGGTATAAGGGTTTTCCTCATCATTGTAACAACGGTAAATTTCTTATCCGGATAAACCCTCTTTCCGGTTGTTGCAGCTACCAGTCCGGCAGCGCTGCTGCCAATCACTAAAACGTCAGTGTACTTCATAATGTTATCTTTTAAAAATTTTTAATTGTTTATTATCGAAAGCCTCCAGGGCCTCTTTTATTTTCATGTTTTCTGCACCCGTAAATATTTCCACTCCTGCCTTTTCAAGGGCAATAGCTGCATTTTCACCCGGTCCATTACCTGTTATCAAAACATCGGCACCGATATCAAATATCAGTTTTGCTGTCTTTGGTCCTGCTCCATGTGTTTCATTCTCAATATCACTGTTATTATATGATTTAAACTCTTCACTTTCCGTGTCATATACCAGCAGGTATTCCGTCCTGCCAAAGCGCGGATCAATTTTTGAGTTCCATTTTGAACCTTTAGCTGTAAATGCAATTTTCATGTTTTTTATTATTTGTCGTTTATACTCTTCTTAATCGTTTCCCATGCATTTTTTATCACTTTTATCATTTCAGTATCACCATTCTCCAGCACTGTAATACCCCTGGTAATTGCGTCAGTAAATGTATTGCTATAAGGGATATTACAGAGATGAACTACAGATTCCGAGTCAATAAAATCCATTATCCTGTTGGTTATTTCAGGGTTCAGGTCATGTTTATTAATAATACATGAAGTCTTTATATCAAATTTCTTAACCAGTTCGTATACTCTTTTAAGATCATGCAGGCCTGAAACAGTTGGTTCAGTAACAATAACCACATAATCGGCTCCGGACAATGAAGATATCACCGGGCAGCCAATGCCAGGTGAGCCGTCAGCTATGACGTATTTCTTATTTTCCTGTTCTGCTAATCTTTTTGCTTCTTTTTTTACTTTAGCAACCAGTTTTCCTGAGTTCTCTGCCCCTGCCCTGAGCCTGGCATGGACAAGGGTGTTTTTCATTCTTGTACCTGAGATATAAAACTGTCCAGCCTTCTGCTCTTTCATGCTTATAGCACCTACGGGACATATCCTTTCACAGTACCCGCAACCCTCGCAATCCAGTTCTTTAACCTGGTATCTTTCTCCATCTGTTTCAATTGCATCAAAGCGGCATTTTTCCAGGCACAAGCCACATGAAGTACATACCTCATTATCAATGCTTGCCATCTGACCACTGTAGAAATCCTCATTATGAGCAAAGTCAGGTGACATAAGAAGGTGCATATCTGCAGCATCAACATCACAATCGGCAATAATAGCTTCACTTCCTGAAAGAAATGCAAATGAGGCAGACAAAGAAGTCTTTCCTGTTCCCCCTTTACCAGATATTACTACAATTTCTTTCATATCACCTTCATTATTTACCCAGTATGTAATGTTTTATGCTATCAAGTGATTGTTTGAAGCTGTCTACTTTATCGTACACAAGTTCACCACGTGAATACAGCTCGGCCACCTGCCTGCTATCCGGGATCATGGCTATTATCCTGATATTATTTTTCTTACAGTAATCTTCAACATCAGCATTGCCCACACCAAATCTGTTCAGTACTACCGTAAAGTCCTTGTTCATTTTTTGCATTGTCTCAACAGCAAGCCCCAGGTCATGAAGACCAAAAGGTGTAGGCTCAGTAACAAGTATCACTTTATCTGCATCCTTGGTTGCTTCAATTACCGGGCATGATGTGCCCGGTGGGGAATCGAGCAATATGATCTCCTTATTATCAGATATTGAATTAATATAATCCAGTGTCTGTGCAATACGTGGCACAGCCTGCTCCTGCCCAATATCAAGACGGCTTTCGACAAAGTCGATATTACCTTTCTTATAATGTTTCAGCACGCCCATTTTTTGTTTTTGCATTGGCAGTGCAGCTGTAGGGCATAATTCTGAACAGGCATAACAGCTATGGCATAGTTCAGGATATACAAGTATATGGGTACCCAGGTTAATTATAGCATTGAAATTGCACACCTCCTGGCATATTCCACAGTATGTACAATCATTTTCCACCCACCCGGGTATCATTTTATACCTGTCTTCCTGGAATATCTTTTCAGCCCTGATAAAAAGGCCCGAATTAGGTTCCTCCACGTCAAGGTCAGCAAGAATAATCTGCTTTTCTTCTGACAGGTAAGAAGCAAGGTTTGTAGCCAGTGTTGTTTTACCGGTTCCCCCTTTCCCGCTTGCTATCGCTATTTTCACTATACCACAGCGATATTTAATGATCACAAAGATTCTGACCGGTCATCAATGAATCCTTAAGGTATTTTTCCACCAGTTCTCTGGGTGTACCCTCAGCCACACCAATACATACCTGAATATTCTGAGCAGCAAACAGGCTTTGGGCTTTTTGTCCCATACCACCGGCAATTATCACATTTACACCATGTTCGGCAAGGAACCGAGGATAAGCACCGGGCTGATGAAACGGTGGATCAACAAACTCCTCGTTTATAATACTACTATTATCAATCTCTATTACTGCGAACTTCTCACAATGACCAAAATGAGTTGTCAGCTCATTATTAAGGGTCGGAACGGCAAATTTCATTATCAGTCTTATTACTTATTTAACAATTCTTCCCTGATCATCGGACGTCCGCAATCAGGACATTTAATAGTTGTGCATTTAACGCCCTTTGGGTGTGGTATTTTTCTCCCGCATTTAGCACATACGCAAACCCCCCCGGGGCCATAGCTACCACCTTTATTCCTTCCTCTGCCACCTTCCTGGCTATAACCTCTTCCCTGTACCATCATTCTTTAATTTTTGATAGTTTGTCTTCCAGAAATGAAAGATGCTCTTTAAGGTCTTCTATTTCCCTTTCAATATGCTTCTTCTCATTTACCGTACCTGCTTCATACGTTGGAGTAGGTATA
Organism: Bacteroidales bacterium; assembly: GCA_003518245.1. Taxonomy (GTDB): domain Bacteria; phylum Bacteroidota; class Bacteroidia; order Bacteroidales; family VadinHA17; genus UBA9300. The sequence goes on from DOZA01000063.1 coordinate 5,480, forward strand.
CTGTGCCACATAAACCTGCGGCCATACCCAGATCCGAAACCACGACGAAAGCCCATACCTGCACCCCTTCCCATTCCTAATCCTTGTCCGTAATAGGTGCCTGGCTCCTCATTACCAACGCAATATCCTAAGCGTCTGCCTGTCATTGGACCTGTTCCTGCTGGTCCTGTTCTGTCTCCTCCTGGCATAATTACCTCCTTTTTTAATTGTTTTTATTTCTGTGTCTGCAACAATTACCATGTCCGAATCCTCCTGCAAGGTTCAGTAAATTATGCGATTTACAAACCGGGCATTCAGTAATTGTTTCATTAAAACTCATTTTGAACATATGCCCACAGCTCTGGCATTTTATAATATTATTCCTGAAATGGACATTACCACCATTAATACATAAAAGTTTACCCTGTATTATAAAATCGGCCAGTTTTTTTCTTGCTCTCTCTATAAGACGGGTAAAAGTAGATCTTGATATTTCCATCTCATCTGCAGCCTCTGCGTGAGACATAGCCATCTGGTCAGCTAGTCTCAAAGCCTCGAATTCATCCAGGGTAAGGTCAATAACTTCCAGTGACTGACTTTTGTTACCCACCGGTTTAAATTCTGTATGAATAGGTGGTTCGTATACAACCCTGTTGCTTTTAGGCCTTGACATTATAATCAATTTTTTACAAATATAATGCACATATGTTCATTATACAAGTAATTTTTCATGATTTTTATCATGATTTAT
>DOZA01000063.1:6242-17262 GCA_003518245.1 Bacteroidales bacterium
AGCGTTTAGCGTTCAGCTTTAGGATTTGACCTCTGATGGCGACGTATGAACTAAAAACGTAAAACGAGTTACGAGTGACAAGTTAATTGTCAACCCGTTTTTGTCCTTCTGCTGTAACGACCTGGTAAGCCTTATTTACAATAAGGTCGGCCTTGGGCTTAAGAGAGGCCACGGCCTGGTGTTCACGATCAAGTATCTTAAGCCTGAATGTGCTCAATTCTTCCTTCAGTCTAATAATCTGGTTGATTTTAGTTTCCTGATATGTAAGATCAATAAAGACCCTGAGATCAATATCAGTAGCATCAATGGCATATAGGCCATCAATAACAAGCAGGTCTATCTTGCCGAAATCAGTAATCAGTTTGTCCACCTGCTCGGGAATAAGGTCAATACATGGTATTACGCATTCCTGTTCTTCCCTGAAGTCACGTATCGTTTTTCTTATTTTAACCCAGTCATATTCATCAATGCCTATCCTGTCAAACCCCTTATTCCTTCTCCATTCCTCCCGCAGAAGGGGCTGTATCTTATAATAATTATCTGTATGTATAACCTTTACCCTGATATTTTCCTCCTTAAGTCTCTTCCCCAGAGAATGAGCAAGTTCAGATTTTCCTGATCCTGATTCACCTGAAATTCCGACAATATACCTATACCTGTTATTCTTTTTTTCCAGGTTTTTCATCACTACTTTGAAGATATCTTCAGCAGCATTTTTATGCATATCATTTATTAAAAGGATATCACCTAACATTCTGTCTTACTTTTTAAATTCATTTTAAAGATCCGCCCTTTCTCAAGTTGAATTTTTTCACCGCAAATATGGACTTTTATTTTTTCTTTACTGCTTTTATCGGCCACTATTTCAAGACAGTCCCTGAATATTTTAAGCCTGAAATGTGTTCCCCTGAAGTTAAAATTAAATCTCACCCCTTGCCAGTGATCAGGCAGGTCAGGGCAAAGTGATGGCTCTTCACCGTATAAATCAAGACCACAAAAAACCGACAAAACCATGTATACTGTACCTGCCATTACCCCGCAATGCACTCCTTCACCTGTTGTTCCTCCCTGTATATCAACAAGATCACTACTCAAGGCCTCCATATACATATCCCATGCCAGGTCATGATCATCGAGCCGGTATGCAAGGTCAGAATGTACAAGTCTAGAAAGAGTGGAGCCATGGGTTGTTCTTGCAATATAATATTCGAAGTTTTTCCTGATATAGTCATCAGGTAATTCATATCCCAGTTTTTTTATTATTGAATCAGCTATTTCAAAGCCCAGGTTAAAAAATACCATAAGCAGATCAGCCTGCTTCGATAGTTTATATTCATCAGGTGATTTACCCTCGGCTTTCAATATCCTGTCAAGCCTGTGTATATCACCATATTTCTTTCTGTATGCATCCCAGTCAAGCTCTTCAAGATCAAAATAGCCATTAAACTGCTCAATAACACCCTCATTATTAATATGGAGTATCAGGTTTGAACTGATATCTTTCCACCTTGCTTTTTCAGTGCTGCCTATATCATATTTATCCAGTAGTTTTTCTGCCTCATTTTTGTCTAACATATCTATAAACTCAATAGCCCTGCACATCATCCAGCTAACCATTATATTTGTATATGCATTATCGGTCAACCCTCCTTGCTTATCACCCGGAAGTTTTTCATGAAATTCATCGGGTCCCATAACTTTATGTATATGATATCCTCCGGTTTTATCATCATATTCACATTTGCTATCCCAGAACCTGCAAATTTCAAACAACATCTCCGCACCATATTTCATCATGAATTGCATATCACCTGTAACCATGAAATAATTACACAGGTTATAAGCTATTGCCAGGCTCACATGTCTCTGCAGCCTGCTGTAGTCATCACCCCATTCGCCCGATACAGGGTTTAGGTGTACTATCTGGGTCTCTTCTCTTCCGTCACTCCCGCTCTGCCATGGGAACATTGCTCCTTTATATCCATTTTCACGTGCAGCATCTCTTGCTTTATCCAGTCTCCTGAAACGGTACATAAGAACTGATTTTACCACTTCCGGGAAATGTATATTATACAATGGTAGTATATACAGCTCATCCCAGAAAATATGTCCTCGGTAAGCCTCACCATGCAATCCACGGGGTGGAATACCCGCATCAAGGTCTACATGATGTGGGGAGGCTGTTACCATCATATGATAAAGGTGTAGCCGTATAAGTTTTTGTGCGGCCCTATCCCCATCCACTTTTATATCCCATTCATCCCATATTTTTTTCCAGGCTTTTGCACTCAGCTCCAGTTCTCCATCATAATTGGTCATTTTTTCAAGGGCTTTCCTTGAGTGTATCTCGGGGAGGGTTACTTTTTTATCCTGGGAAGTATATATAGATACAAGTTTTTCAAATACTATTTCCTTATCCTGCTCAGCCCTGACAGTAAAATCCTGGCAGGCCTTACCTTTTGAACAGTCACAATTCATTATATCATCAAGATCTTCACTTCCGTTAAGTATATGCCTTGCAGCCATCTTGATCAGGATATTTGATTCAGTGGTCATTAACTTCATATACGACCTGTTACTTTCAATTCTTTCAGACAGATGAGTAAGGTGTTTCTGGTTAAGCTCGCTATACCTTGATACCCCAGCATTAATATGGTTACCATCAAGTTCAGACCTGATTGTTATTTCCGCGGTATAATTAAGAGGAATCACAGTATACTTTAAAGCTGCTATATGTTTATAGTGCATCGAAGCGAATCTTGAAGAACGTACCAGCGTCAGATTACCATGTTTATCTTCGAGCTCTATCTCACGGCTTAATTCACCATTGCTGAAATTAAGTTTCCTCCTTATAACTTTTATTTTCATTTTGGATTCAGGTCCAAAACTGAACCAGTCATCATCTCCTATTCTGAATTTTACCGGTAGCCAGTTAGGTATATTAACAAAGTCTTCATTTTCAATATCCCTTCCTGCAACGCGAGATACCAGCCTGTTATATAAGCCTGATATATATGTTCCGGGGTAGTTAACCCTGTTGGCACGGCTTTCTTCATGTGCTCCTCTTGTTCCCAAATACCCGTTACCTATTGTTAACATTACTTCCCTTGATCGTTCCTTATCAAAGTTATAATCGTAATATTGAAGTGACCATGAATCTTCCTGAATTCCCTTTTCGAACCATTCATTTATATCATCAATACTAATTTCTGAAAGGTCCTCCACAACTATATCACCACCATTTACCCGTAGTTCATTGATATTATCTTCACGTGCTATACCCAGGACCAGTCCAAAGTTGCCATTCTTACCCGCCTGCACTCCGGATACTGCATCTTCCACAACAACAGACCTGCTATATTCAACACCAATCCTGTCGCAAGCTGTGGTAAAAATATCAGGCTCGGGTTTACCGTGCAGCCCCAGTTCAGCAGATACAACACCATCGATCCTGGCCTCAAAAAGGTCGAGCAGGCCTGCTGCTTCGAGCACGAGCTTACAATTCTTGCTTGATGAAGCAACAGCAATCCTGACACCCATATCCTTCAACTCATGAATCATCTTAACTGTGGAATCAAATACCTCCACACCTTCATCTTCAAGTATTTTATTAAACATAAGGTTTTTTCTGTTGCCGAGACCACATACTGTTTCCTTTGAAGGATCATCCCCCGGATCACCGTATTCAATCTCTATACCCCTGGATTCAAGGAAGGAAGCAACTCCCTTATAACGTGGCTTTCCATCAACGTATGGAAGGTAATCGCCAATATGCGTAAACTCTTTGAAAGGAATCTCATTCTCCTTTGACCATTTCTTAAGAAACTCATCAAACATTCGTTTCCATGCAGTTCCATGAACAAGAGCAGTCTTGGTAATTACCCCGTCCAGATCGAATACAACAGCATCAAATTTCAACATATATTAAAACATTTTTTTATAAAATTTGGTAATGATAGGCAGGTATCGTATTTTATTGAAAATTTCAATTAGAGCTTTCTGGTTTATTCTTCTGATGTACAAGATTGACATTCTGTACTTAAATACCTAAAATAATGAAAAAATTATTTATAGCCTCCCTTCACCTACCGGTTAAAATTTCACTTAATAATGAAGACATAGAGATAAAGCATTCAGATGGTATCTTTTTGCCGGGACTTAAGGATTTTTACAGCAAATTTGAAACTACATGGGTGGGACATACAGGGATTGAAAAACATGAGTGCGATGAAAAAACAAAAAGACAACTTGAAAAAGAACTGAAGAGGTATCAATGTGTCCCTGTCAAGTCTGATGCTACGGATTATAAAAACTTCCTTCACCAGTTTTCCAGGAACACCCTATGGCCACTGTTCCACTACTTTCCCCAGGACATCTCATACAATGACAGTTCATGGGAGTCATATAATAAAGTTAATCAGCTATATGCGGAAATACTATCTTCACTTATGAAAGAAGGTGATATCCTATGGATACATGATTATCACCTTATGCTTCTACCCAAAATGATAAGAGAACTTAAACCCGGAATATCCATAGGACTGTTTATTCATATACCATGGCCCTCTTATGAAATTTTCAGGTTATTACCATGGCGAACGGAGATTCTTGAAGGTATGCTTGGATCCGACCTTATCGGATTTCATACTTTCGGATATGTAAGACACTTCCTCAGTAGTGTAAGAAGGTTGCTTGGTTATGATACTGTTTTTAACAGGATATCAATTGAAGAAAGAACACTGATGATAGATGCATTTCCAAGGGGTATACATTATGAAAAATTTGCTGAAGAAGTAAAGTTATTAAAAGAAAACGGGTATAAACCCGATAATGATATCCGTAAACAGATTGAGTACCACCTGGACAAATCAAAGGAGAAAAAACTTATACTGTCTATTGACCCCCTGGACTATACCAAGGGTATACCTCAGAGGATAAAAGCTTTTGAGCTTTTTCTAGGGCATCATCCTGAATATATTGAGAAAGTATGCCTCCTGCTTATTGCACTGCCAACAGGTGAAACAGGCCCGGCCTATGATAATCTTAAGAGAAAGGTCGATGAGATGGTAGGTAGAATAAATGGAACCTACGGGACCATAACCTGGACACCTATAATATATCTGAACCAGCAATTCTCACTTGAAGAATTAATAGGACTGTATGCTTATTCAAATATTGGCCTCATTCTTCCCCTGCGTGATGGTATGAATATGGCGGCCAAAGAATATGTTGCATCACGTATTGATGGCACTGGTGTTCTTATCCTCAGTGAGCTGGCCGGTGCTGCAAAAGAGTTACACGAAAGTATTGTGGTTAATCCCAATAACCTTGGCGCAGTGGTAAATGCTATTAAACAGGCGCTTGAAATGCCGGAGGAAGAACAGAAAAGACGAAATAAAGTAATGAATTACAGGCTTAAACGCTACACTCTTGAGAGGTGGGCAAACGATTTCCTCTCAAAGCTGGACGGGGTAAAAAAGATACAGGAGAAAACACTTACAAGAAAGTTAAGCGATAATAATAGAAGAGATATCATTACTGCTTATAAAAAGGCGAACAGGAGAATACTGCTTCTTGACTATGATGGTACTCTTTCATGGTTCAAGAAAAATCCCGAGGATGCCAGACCTGATGAACAACTGTATAATATCATCTGGAATATTACATGTGATAAGAATAATACTGTTACAATAATCAGCGGACGTGATAAAGAAACTCTCTCCAGGTGGTTCCCTGACAAATGGAAACTGCATTTCATTGCTGAGCATGGTGTCTGGCTAAAAGAGCCCGGTGGAAAATGGCATATGATGGAACAGATCGATAATGAATGGAAAAACTCGGTACTGCCCCTGCTCGAATTCTTCGTTGACCAGACACCCCAGACATTTATTGAGGACAAAAATTTCTCACTGGTGTGGCACTACCGTAAAGCTGACCCCGACCTGGGTGTTCAGAGAGCATGGGAACTTAAGGATGAATTGCGTCACCTTACTGCTAATCTCAACCTTGAGATAATGGATGGTGATAAAGTACTTGAAATAAAATATTCAGGGATTAATAAAGGTAGAGTCGCCATTCAGAAGATAGGAAAGAACAACTTTGATTTTATCTTCGCCGTTGGCGATGACTGGACAGATGAATACACCTTTGATGCCATGCCTCAGGAAGCTTATACCATAAAGGTAGGAACCAAAACCACCAAGGCAGATTATTTTGTCAAGACTGTAGATGATGTAAGAACATTACTTAAAAAGTTTGCTGAAGAATAATTATATATTTATTAGGAATAATAAAACAGCGAACTAAAAATGTAGTGTTTTGTTAATACAGATTAATATCTTTACAGCACTTATTCTCAATAAACTAATTATGAAACGCAACGTAGGAAATCTCGACAGGATTATAAGAATTATCCTTGGACCTATTATCGGAGCAGCAGGGATAATATTTAATTCATGGCTTGGCCTTTTTGGAATTATTCCCATTGTTATAGGGCTGACCGGTGCCTGCGGATTATACTTACCATTTGGGATAAATACGAGGAATCAAAAAGATGATAAATAATCAGCACTCTCGTGCCAGGCTCGTATCCCCGGCTAATATCCTTCCATTTATTCTTATCACCTCCCTGTTTTTCATGTGGGGGCTGGCTAATAATATGACCGATACACTCCTGGCTGCATTCAAAAGAATCATGAGTATGTCCGATACAAGGACATCACTTATTCAAATATCATGTTATGGACTGGGGTATTTTATTTTTGCCCTGCCTGCCGCAATATATATTAAGAAATTCTCATACAAATCGGGTGTTCTGCTGGGACTGGGATTATACCTTATTGGATGCTTACTCTTCTTCCCTGCTAAATTAACAGGTAATTATTTCCATTTTCTGGGAGCACTATGGATATTATTCGGAGGGCTTTCGGTACTTGAAACAGCCGCCAATCCGTACATTATTGCTATGGGCGATGAAGAATCAGGTACAAGGAGATTAAACCTGGCACAGTCATTTAATCCGCTGGGATCAATATCTGGTGTGGTCATCAGCCAGGTATTTATACTATCACAGTTGAATACTGCCAGTGAATCAGAAAGAATGGCAATGAACCCTGATCAACTGAATATTATCAAGGCGGGAGAACTTAATGCAGTTACCACAACTTATGTTTCAATAGGATTGCTGCTCTTTGTTCTATGGCTACTGATATATATTACCAGGATGCCCAAAGCATCTGACCAGGGTGTAAAGGTTGATCTTAAAGCAACACTAAGAAGACTGATAGGTAACCGCAGTTACGTGATGGGTGTAATTGCACAATTTTTCTATGTTGGTGCACAGATAGGTGTATGGTCATTTACCATCAGGTATGCCATGTCATCATTGAATCTTGAAAACATTCATCTCTCAGCAGGTAAGACACCAGAGCAGGTTGCGGCAGGTTATTATATAGCTGCCCTGATTCTCTTTGCCTCATCCAGGTTTATATTTACTTTCCTGATGAGGTATATTAAACCCATTAAACTATTGATATTCGCATCCATTATGGCAATAATATGTACTGTTATTGTCATCTTTGGTAATGGGATGACCGGTGTTATAGCCCTTGTTTTTATATCAATGTTTATGTCACTTATGTTTCCCACAATCTTCGGAATTGGTGTAAGCGGACTGGGGGAAGACAGGAAAATAGGTGGATCGGGACATATTATGGCGATAGTTGGTGGAGCTATAATTACTGCCTTGCAGGGACAGGTATCAGACCTTACCGGCAGTATTCACCTGGCATACTTTGTTCCCCTGGCCTGCTTTGTTTACATTGCATTCTATGCTCTATCAAACAGTTTAAAAACAAAATAAGATGTTATTCTCAATCAGGAAGATTACATTATTTCTTATTGTTATTATTTTTTCCTGGTCATGCAGCCATGAAAAAGCACCCGGGGATAATCCAAACCTGGTTTATATCCTGGCCGATGACCTGGGCTATGGTGATATTTCTTCATGTAATCCCGATTCAAAAATAATAACACCGAATATTGATATGATTGCATCTGAAGGAATGATGTTCACTGATGCTCATTCAGGATCAGCCGTTTGCACACCTACAAGATATGGTATTCTAACCGGCAGGTATTCATGGAGAACAAGGCTTAAACAGGGTGTTACCTGGAGCTGGGACAGGCCACTTATTGACAGCAGCCGGTTAACTATAGCATCAATGCTTAAGGAGAAAGGTTATTCAACTGCATGTATAGGTAAATGGCACCTGGGTCTGGGATGGCTTATGGATGAAGAAAAAGGCAAAGCTGATTTCAGCCAGGCACTTACTGCGGGACCTAATGATCATGGATTTGATTATTCTTTTATCATTCCCGCTTCACTGGATATACCGCCTTATGTATATATTGAAAACCATCATATAACATCACAGCCTGACAGGATTACTTCTGATACTTCAAAATTCGGCTGGTGGAGGGAAGGAGATACCGGAGCAGATTTCGTGCACGAAAAGGTACTTCCTTATCTTACTGATAAAGCTGTTGAGTGGATAAACAGCCAGGCAAAAAAGGATAAACCATTTTTCCTTTATTTCCCCCTGCCTGCCCCACATACCCCAATACTGCCAACAGCAGAATTTAAGGGTGTGAGCAGGACAAACCCCTATGGTGATTTTGTTGTTATGGTCGATCATATGGTTGGCCGGGTTATGGAGGCAGTTAAATTAAACCAGATAGAAGATAATACCATTATTATATTTACCTCGGATAATGGATGCTCACCGGAAGCTGACTTTGAACAGTTGCTCGGTTTTGGTCATTCACCGGGTTTTATTTACAGGGGACATAAAGCCGATATCTTCGAGGGAGGACACAGGGTGCCATTTATTATGAAATGGGCCGGACATATTAATGCTGGTGAAACCAGTAATAATATCGTATCTCTCAATGATATTATGGCTACCATGGCTGATATAACCGATTATAAATTAACTGCTAATACAGCCGAGGACTCATACAGTATGTTGCCCGTATTAACAGGTCAACATGAGAAGTACGGCCGGGAATCTGTTATTCATCATTCAGTGAACGGATACTTTGCCATAAGGAAAGGGAAGTGGAAACTAAATGTCTGTGCCGGATCAGGAGGATGGAGCCATCCTACTGAAAGCGAAGCTGAAAAAATGGGTTTACCTTGGTTTCAACTTTATGATCTTGATAATGACCCGGGCGAGAGAAATAATATTGCTGCCGACTATCCTGAAATAGTAAATGAGCTGAAAGGATTATTAAAAATACATATCCTCGAAGGAAGGTCAACACCGGGATCAGTGCAGGAATTTACCCCTGCTGAAAACTGGCCTGAAAATAAATTAAAATATGAACTTACTTCTGATAATAAAAAAGAGTAAGGGTGGCCTGCTGCTTAATATAATCAATCTTCCCTATTTTTACCTTTATGATCTTTAAGCCTGTTTTTTCTGTAAGTACTTCTCTCAGGTGCTCCTCCCCCTTATAAACATCATCAAGGTTATCATACACTATTTCCTTCTGCAGGTGCTTATTTGTACAAAGGAATATTTCCAGTATCCATACAGGAATAATGATAAGTGTGTTATAAAGTATAATACCATTTACAGGGTCAGCAAAATCGACCAGTGAGTTTATCATCGAGACAGCTATCACCAGAAAAAGATATGTCATTTCCCTTACCGGTATAGCCTGGGTCCGGAAACGCAGGATACCAAAAAGGGCAAATAATCCAATAGCCAGTTCAAGGCCAAAATCGACCATGTCAAGAACGGTACATATCATGAACACTGCCACTCCCATAAGGAAAAACCCAAACAGGTATTCAGGGATCCCTTCCTTCCTGTATTCATAGTAAAGAAACCTGATAAGTATAACAAGGGTGACAAGGTTCAATCCAAACCTGATTAAAAACTCCTTGGCTCCTTGCAGGTCAACCGAACCAAAAAACTGTGAAGCCAGTAAATCAGTCATGCATGTTACTTTTAATTATTACATGGTTTCATGCAAATATTCATTATTTCATCTCCTTTGTAAAGTCTGTAAAAGCTCTTTACATACCTTATAAGATCATTCCTTGCAGGGCCTTTAAGATACTTAAAATCTTTAACAGTATCAATAATATTATCTTCAAGTTCAAGATAATAATCAAGAACCAACCGGTACTCTTCCTCATTGCGGCATGGGCCAAAAAATGCCCTGTCCCTTATATCTTCAAACCCCAAATCTTCGCGGGCATATGCATAATGTGTGTTTACCCAACCGGTATAGTCAAAATCATAAGGCACGGCAATTAAATTCATCATTACATCTTTATCACCGAATATTTTCAGGTTATGCATTATAGGCAGATACCAGTCAGAGTTGGCAATCATGTACTGAAATAAACTCAGTTTTAACATCAGGTCATTTTCAATCGCTTCCCCTGATATCTTAACTTCTTCAATCTCATCATGGGCAAACCTGTCTTCCAGGTTATTTACAGGTTCAATAATAAAACCTCTTTTACTGACATAAAGAATGTCGTAGTTAATATCGTAATAATCAATATTCAGAAGCCTGACCCTGAAACTATAATCTGTTATAACATTATATATTTTATAAATGAGGTATTCACGAAAGAGATAGGTATCGTATATGTTCTCATCCTTACAATGGCTTACCAGCTTCACTTTCCCCAGGTCATCCAGGTCAGAATACCCTGTTTCCATATCTTTCATATGTAGCATAATAGGGGGGAATGAACAGTTGCTGCGTCGAAAATTACCCCTGGACCTGACCTTTATATTTTCGAATATTGAATCTGTCTCACCTGTGTAAATTGTAATTTCTGCATCAAGAAGGTTTTCTTCAAACTTCTCCTCAATATATTTACCAATATCAAAAGCAAGGGAAATATTAAGAATCTCATCCTTCTCAAACAAACCAAAGGACTTATTCTCTCCTTCCTGTGCCAGCACATGAATATTTAAAATCCCAATTAGTAAAA
>DOZA01000063.1:17396-19677 GCA_003518245.1 Bacteroidales bacterium
TTAGCTGATTTTTCTGGCAATAATTCACATCCATCCATGATGTGAAAGAACTTATCCTTATTATCCATGAACTCCCCTATTATTTTTTCATATGTACTATCGGGCCTGCATGCACCCATGAAGTATCTCTGCTTCACATTTTTTATAGGGAATACTGGAGCAGGGACTGCATAAGTGGTATTAACGAAACCTGAATAATCAAAATCATAAGGTATTGGGATACCCAGTAGCTGATCCACTGGTTTTACTATTTTTATATTGTGATAGGTAATAACCTGCCAGTCGGTATTTCCAACCATATACTGGAATACTACCATCCTATCCAGGATATCAGGCACCAGGTTATTATACCTTAAATAAACATTTTCAATTTCAAAAACACCTAAACGTTTCTCCAGCAGATCCATTGGTTCAATCATGAAACCACGCCGGCTGTAATATTTCCCCCTTGCCCCTGTATCTATATATTTTATCCTTAGCAGGCGCACCCTGAAGCTGTATTCTGTTACAAGATTATACATCTTATATAAGAGATATTCCTTCAAAAGATATTCGTCATATGATGATGGTGAGTTACAGTGTGTCACCATCTTTATATTTGTTATACTGTCAATATCACCATAAACAGTACTTGTATTTTTGAAGCTCAGCCTTATCGGTGGTAAAGCACACAATTCACGTCTTCTTTCCCCCCTTGATTTCAGCTTTATATCATAGCATACCGAGTCATCCGGGCTATGATAGAATGTAATCACAGCATCCATATATTCATCGGGTTTTTCTCGCATAAACCGGGTTATATCAAACTTGATAGTAATATCCAGAACCTCCTCGTTGTCAAAAAAGCCTTCTCCTTCTTCGTAGGTAAGGACGAGGGTATCTGCTATAGACTTTTCCTGTGCCTGTGCAGGCATATAATAAAATAACAATCCTATCAACATGATTAATAAGGTTGTTCTAAATGTAAAATGCTCTTTCATGGCTAGTGGTTTTTTATATTATCCGTTAAATAATAGTCATCTATATCATCATCCTCAGATTCTTCATCATAATACCATTCGGGTAGCTTTCTCTGAGGGCCCTGCTTACGGTAAAGAACAGCCAGGATTAAACCCACACCTGCTCCCAGCATATGAGACTCCCAGGATACATGAATATCAATAAGAGGGAACATCCCCCATACCATTGATCCATATAAAAATACAACAAGTAATGACAGGGCCATTAACCTGAAGTATTTTCGTATTATACCACTGAAAAACAGGAAAGAAGCAATTGAATAGACCAGGCCGCTGGCCCCTATATGCCATGCTTCCCTTCCTGCAATCCATACAAAAATACCTGACAGCAACCATGACCAGCCAGTGATCCTGAAAGCAATATCCGAATAGAAATAAAATACCGCTGTTCCCAGAACAAACAGGGGGATGGTATTATTGAAAAGATGCTCAGCATCAGAATGAATGAAGGGTGATGTTATTATTCCCATCAGGCCCTTTGTTTTAAGTGGATAGATCCCTAAGTAATATAAACTCATATCGAGCTGCGCTTCGAGAAACAAGATAAGCCAGAGCAGGATAATAAAAACAAGTGGAATAAGCATGCTTAACAGTAGCTTTTTCCTGAATAACCTTCCTGTTGTTTTATCATCCAGGTTTATACTCATATCATTAATAATATAAATCTACAAGGTAGCCGCCATATTTCCTGATATTAAGGACAATACCACCTTCAAAAATAAGATACTGCCCCTTTATGCCACAGAGTATGCCCTCCACTGTTTTATCCTTGTCAAAATTAAGAGTGCTAACCTTTGCTGGATATTCATTCACAGGGTATGCAAAAGAATATATCCTGTCATCTCTACTCGCATATTGCTGCATCTCTTGAGGTAACAGTTCAAGAACTTTTTCTTTCTCATGATGCAGGTCTATATCCGGATACTTCAAACCAGTAAGCATGTTCCGCCAGTTGGTCTTGTCAGGCAGATGCTTCTTCAGTTCAACTTCAATGGTACCGGCAATATAACGGTTTGGTGTGACAGCCAGTTTAATCGCTTCCCATGCCCCCTGGTCGATCCATCTTACAGGAACCTGTGATTTACGAGTTACACCAACTTTAATCCCCGGTGTTAGAGCCAGGTAAACAAAATGGTCCTGCAGACAATTCTTTTCCGACCATTCCATATCACGTGAGATACCAAGGTGAGCCTTACACATCTCAGGATGCAGTATACAGATGTCGGTTTGTGGCAGGCTAATAAAACAGGGATAACAATAAC
>DOZA01000398.1 GCA_003518245.1 Bacteroidales bacterium
GTTAAGAATTATAATAAATCAAACAGCGCTCTACTGTCAGACAGGGTTATTTCAATGGCAGCAGACAGATCCACTGGTGAAATATGGTTTGGTACAGACAAAGGCATTGTTACAGTTAGAGAAACGGGTACTGCCGGTTCCGAGGAAATGAATAATGTATATGCTTTCCCAAACCCTGTTAGAGAAAATTTTACAGGCAATATTACCATCACAGGTCTCACCCGGAACTCCACTATAAAGATAACCGATATCTCAGGTAATCTTGTATACGAGACAAGATCGACCGGAGGGGATGCAAGCTGGGATATGAAAACTTATAATGGTAATAAAGTGTCGACCGGTGTCTATATTGTTTTCTGCAATAATGAAGACGGATCAGTTAAAGCAACAACAAAGATACTTATTATCAGGTAATAAGGCTCTCTATCCTTTCAATCTGCTTTTGCTTGTTAACCTCCCTGAGACTACGCGCTGTTTTTGTAAAATACTGGTGATTTGATATGAACTTTACCTGGAGCTTATTCCAGTCCTTCAGGCTGCCTATCTTATCCTGTGCTTTCAGTTCATCATACAAGGTATTAGAAACAGGTATAAAATCGCTGCGCCCGAGGTAATCGAGGTCGGCATCACAGATTATTTCTTCCAACGGGTTGGTAGGTTCAGGAGGCAGCTTGGTAGCCATTATAATATTACATATTATATCTATCTGCTTTTCAGTATAATTAAACCCGGGCAGCATTTGTCTTGCTAACTGTGTGCCATGATACTCATGATTATCATAATCAATTATATGTCCTGAATCGTGAAAAAGGGCAGCTGTTTTAAGTAATAGTATCTCTTCATCACTGCATCCTTCTGCCCAACCCATTAATTCAACCTCGGTAACCACATCAACAGTATGCTTAACATTATGATAATAAAGATAATCCGGTAATTCCCTTTCCAGCCTGTCAAGTATTATCTCCTGTATATCGGTGAACTGAATAAGTCCAAACTTTATTTTGAAAGACTCGTTGGGATTAATCCCATCACCATTAACCGAGAACACCGGTTTAATACCTATTACCTGGTAAACATCCAGGTCACCTTTATATTTTACAGGTAGCTTACCATAATATTCACACTGGAAAAATTCTTTTACCAGCTCATATGTCATAACCGATATTAGTATCTTCCCCTGGGCAGATACTCCTTCCACCCTGCTGGCAGTATTTACCGTATCGCCTTTAATGTCGTAAGTTATTTTCTTCTTACCACTTATGCCTGCAGTAACCGGACCTGTATGTATACCTATTTTGAGGTTCCATATTTGTTTGTCCTCCTTACGATGGTTTTTTTCATGTTTCCTCATGTAATTCTGCATTTCAATTGCAGCCAGTACAACATCAATGGGATTGGTAATATTCTTAACAGGGATGCCCCCAGCGCACATATAAGTATCACCTATTGTCTTAATCTTCTTTATCTTATATTTTTCAACAATATTATCAAAATTAAACAGTATCTCATCCAGCTCATCTATGAGCTCGGCAGAATCAGTGTCTGTCATCACCTTTGAAAAACCATGAACATCAGCAAAAAGAACAGTAGCCATTTTAAACTTCAGCGATCTCTGTTCGGCCAGCGACGGAACTGCCTTTTTCAGTTTACCCGGAGACATCTTACCAAGCAATCCCTTCTGTTTCTCATTTTCATTCAATAGTCTCTCATTCTCTTTGATAAGCTTTTTTATCTTTTCCTCCAGCTCCTGGTTCTGCTTTGCAAGTCTGGCTATTCTCTTTACTAGTTTATCTTGAGATTCCTTACTCATATTGATTATTTCTAGAGTTTTCTAAATATACAAATTTTTATTTTCCTCAATGTAAAACTTGCATCATCATAATTTGTATTTTTGAATAAATAAAGACTGGCGATGCTGGAAAAAACAGAGGGCATAGTACTGCATACCATTAAGTATTCCGATTCAGGCATAATATCACATATTTTCACAAAAAAATATGGCAGGCTGAGCTTTATGGCCAAGGGTGTAAGAAATAAAAAAGGGATGATCCGCAAGGCATATTTCCAGCCACTTCAACCATTGAGCATTGAGTTCTACTACAGGGAGAAAAAAGACTTGCATATCATTAAGGAAGCTTCGCCTCTGTTTAACTATATCAACCTTCATTACGACATCAGGAGAAACAGTATGATCCTTTTCCTAGGTGAGGTATTGTATAAAGCCCTCAGGCCTGCAGGCCCTGATGAAAAACTGTATGAATTTCTTATTGACTCACTTGATTATCTTGATAATGAGAGCAATCTCATTCCTAATTTTCATATAGGATTTATAATAGGACTGACAAAATACCTTGGTATTGCTCCTTCCAACAATTACAGTACTCATCTGCAATATTTTGATATGCAGAACGGGGTTTATACTGCTGACCCTCCTCTTCATGGTTATTATATGGGAAAAGAATATTCATTACTTCTAAATAATTTTCTTGAATCAAATATCACTGAATGCAATAATATGCACATATCCGGCAGTACTCGCAGGGATTTCCTTAATGACATACTGGGATTCTATTCATTACACCTGCCGGGGTTTAAAAATATTAAATCCCTTAAGATTTATTCTGAGATTTACAATCGTTCAAATGCTTGATTTAATCCCCTGTATTTGTTATTTTCATTATATTAGCATTCCCCAAATAATAACCAATGGCATTAATACCATCAATTATTAACTGGCTAAACACCAAAAGGATGATCTCGATAGATCTATTTAAGACCTATCCATATGAAGTACAATATGAGACATTCGTAAACCTTATCAATGCTGCAGCCAGTACAACATGGGGTAAGGAATACAACTATAATAATATAGAATCCATAAAACAATACCAGGAAACTGTTCCTGTTGGAACCTATACTGAACTGGAGCCATATGTTGAGAGACTACGAGAGGGAGAAAAAAACCTTTTATGGCCTGGTGAAATAAAATGGTTTGCAAAATCATCGGGCACCACCTCTTCCAGAAGCAAGTTTATACCCGTCTCCAGGGAAGCCCTGGAAGAATGCCACTTCAGGGGAGGCAAGGATGTGCTGGCCATCTATTCCAAGATGAAGCCGGACACCAAGATTTTTGCCGGCAGGGGGCTAACACTGGGGGGAAGCCACCATATAAACAATTTCAGTAATGACTCGCTTTATGGTGACCTTTCAGCCATACTCATAGAGAACCTTCCCCTATGGGCAGATATGATGAAATCGCCCCGCGCGAAAATTGCTCTTATAGAAGATTTTGAGGAAAAAATGGAGAAAATTGCACGCAGGACCGTTAATCAGAATATCAGGTACCTGGCAGGTGTTCCATCATGGTTCCTCGTGCTTATTAAATATATACTTGAATATACAGGCGCAAAAAACCTTCTGGAGGTATGGCCCGATCTTGAGCTCTTCTGCCATGGTGGAATAAGCTTTAAACCATACAGGGAACAGTATAGAAAGATCATACCATCTGAAAATATAAATTACCTTGAATCATATAATGCATCAGAAGGTTATTTTGGTATCCAGGACGATCTGGGTACTGATGATATGCTGTTAATGCTTGATTATGGTATCTTTTATGAGTTTGTGAAAACTGAAGATATAAACAATAAATTCCCTGAAGCTTATACTGTAGCCGATGTTCAGAAAGGAGTGAACTATGCAATGATTATTTCAAGCAATGGCGGACTGTGGAGATATATTATTGGTGATACAATAATGTTTACAAGCCTTTACCCACATAAATTCAGGATCACCGGTCGTATAAAACATTTCATTAATGCATTTGGTGAAGAAGTAATAATAGAAAATGCAGAAAAGGCACTTGAGACAGCCTTATCAAAAACAGGGTCACTAATAACGGACTATACTGCCGGCCCTTATTTTATGAGTACTACGGCAAAAGGTCACCACGAATGGATTATCGAGTTTGAAAAAGAACCTGCCGACCTGGAACTATTTGTTGACCTGCTTGATAACTGCCTCAAGTCATTGAACTCGGACTACGAGGCTAAAAGATACAAGGACCTGACACTTACCAAACCTACTGTAATTGTGGCCCCAAAAGGAACTTTCTACAGATGGCTTGAAAAGAAGAATAAACTTGGCGGGCAAAATAAAGTGCCAAGACTGTCGAATGACAGAAAATACCTGGATGAATTACTTGACTTTATGTAATCAGGTACTTATAAATTTTATTAATTTTATGTATTCATTTTATAAAGATTAAATATGCATATCGCTATAGCAGGAAATATCGGATCCGGTAAAACAACCCTGGCAGGATTACTGGCTAAACACTACGGATGGGAAGCTCATTATGAAGATGTTGATGACAATCCTTATCTCAACGATTTCTATGATGATATGCAAAGATGGTCGTTCAATCTCCAGATATTCTTCCTGAACTCGCGTTTCAGCCAGGTTATAGAGATTAAAAACAAAGATAATACAGTTATCCAGGACAGGACCATATACGAAGATGCATATATATTTGCCCCTAACCTTCACTCTATGGGACTTATGTCGACACGCGACTTTGAAAACTATTTCACTCTCTTCAACCTTATGAGTTCACTTATTCAACCACCTGATCTTTTACTTTACCTCAGGGCATCAGTGCCCACACTCGTAAACCAGATACAGAAAAGGGGAAGGGAATATGAAAATTCAATAAGGATTGACTACCTCAAAAGATTAAATGAAAGATACGAAGCATGGATAGAATCATATAAACTGGGTAAATTGCTTATCATTGAAGCCGATGCTTACGATTTTCCGAACAATACTGAACACCTTCGCCAGATAATCGATAAGATTGATGCCGAGCTGCACGGACTGTTCTAAAAAATATTACTGTCTAATTAATTATACAATTATGAAAATTATCGGGAGAAAAACTATTCTGCCTCTGCTGCTTATTACATCTGTGAATATTGCCCTGAAGGCACAGCCTTATACCGAACCTGTTCCTGTTGATCCTGCTATACGCACAGGTAAACTGGATAACGGTATGACCTACTATATAAGAAAGAATAATGAGCCTGAAAACAGGGCCAGTTTTTATATTATTCAGAATGTAGGTGCATTGCTTGAAAATGATAACCAGAACGGGCTGGCACATTTTCTTGAACACATGGCTTTTAATGGCACTGAACATTTCCCTGTTAAAGAAAGAGGGATAATAAGCACTCTTGAAAAACACGGCGTGGCTTTCGGAAGAAATATTAATGCATATACCGCATTCAATGAAACCGTCTATAACCTCAGTGATATACCCGTCGACCACCCCGGTCTTGTCGATACCTGCCTGCTGGTACTTCATGACTGGTCCAACTACCTGCTGCTCACCGAAGAAGAGATTGATGCTGAAAGAGGCGTTATAACAGAGGAATGGCGTACACGACGAACAGCACAGTTCAGAATGACCTGGCAGTTCCTGCCCATATTGCTCCAGGGATCAAAATATGCTGAGAGAGATATCATAGGCGACCTCGATATAATACAAAACTTCGATTACAATACCTTACGTGAATTTTACCATAACTGGTACAGGACAGATCTACAGGCTATTGCTGCGGTAGGCAATTTTGATCCTGACATTATGGAAGAGAAAATTATTGATCTTTTTTCAGGTATTCCTGCTGTAACAAATGCAAAAGAGAGACCATTCTTCGAGGTGCCGGAACACAATGAAATGTTATATGTCCTGGCTACTGACAGGGAAGCATCACAACATTCTGTCGATCTTTATATAAAGCATAGGGCTATTGATCCTGATAAAAAAGACGAGGATTACCTCCGTGAGCAATATATCAGAACACTCTTCAATTCAATGATGTATGAAAGGATAAATGAGCTGCTCCAGAAAGGGATACCACCATTTATTACCGGCTCAGTACGCTATAGCGGATTTGTTCGCGGATACGACGTGTACAGCATAGGCGCCAGCTTCGGGGAGAGTGAAGGAGAAAAAGCTTACAGGGCAATCTATACCGAAACCGAAAGGGTGAGGAGACATGGGTTTACTGAAGGTGAGCTGAAAAGAGCAAAATCTGAAATGCTGTCAGACTGGGAAAACTATTATAAAGAAAAGGATAAGATAGATAATGATTCATGGGCTGGGAGTATACAACAACATTTCCTGGTTAACGAACCCCTGTCATCAGTGGACTATGAGTATAAAAAAGTAAAACAAATGGTTCCTGATATTACCCTTGAAGAAGTATCATCCAGGGCCGGGGAATGGATGACTGATAAAAATCGTGTACTCTATGTCCATGGCCCCGAAGGGGATAATATAGAATATCTCACCAGGGAAAAGGCTGTTGAGATTATGCAGTCTGTTGATGAATCCGATGTAAAGCCTTATGATGATACTGGCTCTGCAGGGTCATTGATAAATAACATACTTACGGGGAGTAAGATTCTTGAAACTAAGAACATTGATGATTTTGATGCGGTTGAATGGACCCTCAGCAATGGAGCAAGGGTAATATACAGGAAAGCAGATCATGAAAAGGATAATGTTTCCTTAACCGCATACTCATTTGGTGGGGCATCGCTTATCGACGATGATTTTATACCTGAAGCATCACTGCTCTCGACACTGGCCCTTACATACGGAGCCGGTGAATTTAATAATATTGAACTCCAGAAAATGCTATCAGGGAAAAAAGTATCCCTGACAGTAAGCCTGGCAGAGGTTACAGAGAATATCAGCGGGGCATCAACACCCTCCGATTTTGAGACACTGATGCAGCTGCTGTACCTGAGGTTTGAAAAACCAAGGTTTGACCGAGAAGCTCATGATGCCATAACAATGAGGTTCAAGACTATGCTGGAAACAATGAATAATAACCCGCAGAAAATAATGCAGGATTCCCTTACTCTGATAATGTCTGATTACCATCCGAGGGCACGTATACTGGATGAACAATATATAGAGGATATAGAATTCGAAAAAGTTAAGGAGCTATACCTTGAAAGATTCAGTGATGCCGATGATTATACCTTCTTTATAGTTGGTAATATAAGTGAAGATACAGCAAGGATAATGGCAGAGAAATATATCGGATCACTGTCAGTTCTTCCGGGTAATGATGAATGGATCGACAGGGGAATAAGGCACCCTGAAGGAAAGGTGGAGAAGGTAATTGAAATGCCCATGACTGTACCCAAGGCTACGATAGTAATCAGCTTCTCACAGGATATGGAATACAACGCATATAACAAGCAGGCTGCAAGAGTTTTAAGCGGAATACTCGATATTATCTTCACTGAAAAGATCCGTGAAGAAGAAGGAGGCACATATGGTGTTTCGGCCGGTATCTCTTTGCAGCAGTTCCCTGTTCATAAAGCTAATGCCACTATTTCATTTGACTGTGACCCGGAAAGGGCCTCTGATCTCAAATCAATAGTGTACAGGGAGATAAAGGTCTTGATGGAAAACGGGCCTGAAAAGGTATACCTCGACAAGTCTGTTAACAATATCCTTAAAAACAGGGAAGAAGCTAAGCAGCATAATACGTACTGGTTGACATCTCTTTATACATATTACCTCAGTGGAATTAATTACCACGATCCTGCTAATTATGAAGATATCCTGATAGGATTTACTGTTGAAGATATCAGAAAAGCCGCTAATTCATTCTTTAAAGATGCTGACCTGGTTGATATAGTCTTCATGCCAGATGAAAAATAATTCAAAAGATATATTATATTAGTAGAGGCGCAAAATCTTGCGCCTTTACTAATTTCCTCCGGTAATCTCTTTGATCTTATTAAAGAAATCCTTCTTCCTATCCGAGTTTATCCCCCAGTCCACCGGTACACTCTGAAATCCCTGCTCAAAACCTTCACCTTGTCTGCGGTAATCAAAGAATCCCCATGATGCATATGATTCTACTGCAGCTTTCATATTATAATCTTCTTCATCAAACCCATAATGATCATCCTCATTAAAGACCACCGGCTGGGCATTGTATTCAGGCATCACTTTTAACCGTCTTACCATCTCCCTTATGTCATCAGGATTATCAATCCCATTACCATGCAGGAATATAACATCAGATGCTTTAATCACGTTTACCCCGGGTAATGTCCCTCCGCCGTAACTAACTCCGGCCGGGTAGCTGTATCCTTCGTATCTTTTTTTCTTTACCCTGTCTATCAGCTCATGTACCCTTTCAGGCTGAAGTATCTCGTGGTCATAATTTCCGTTGCACTCATTATTAATTTCAATTATCACATTTCTGAATCCGGTTTCATTAAGCCAGTCAAGTGTATTATCAATGGCATTCAGTATAGCCTGTTCATCAGCCAGCTGCTCATCCTGCCCGAAATAGAACAATCCCAGTATCACTGCCATTCCCAGGTCATCAGATTTTGTCAGGATCCTGTAAAGCCTGGTGAAATATTTTTTCTTAAGGGAGCCATCAGGGTTAAAGGCTGTATTGATCCAATCATCATTACCATATCCTTTAGGGCTACCACCCTGGAGATTAATAGTAAATGCCAGCAGTCCATATCTATGCCATTCATCCATGGCCTTAATAAATTCATTGGTGTTTCTATCAGGCTCCCATTTGTCTGTGCCCGGATATTTCCATAGTTGCCTGGTATGCTCATTGCTGTCATCAAATATCCCCTGTACCATTCGCGCATTAAACAGCAAACCTTCAATACTGCTACCATTCCATTCCTTCCCCTTGTAAGTAGGAGCCCCATTAATATAAAACTTATTACCTCTTACCTCTACTCTCGTATTTATTTCATTCCTTTTGCATGCTGATACTGACATTAATAATGCCAGTACAATATACAGGGCAGTTTTTTTATTCAAGTATTTCATTTATCTCCTCCCTTATTTTCGGCCATTTATCAGTATTTATCTTGGGTCCTATTACCTGTATAACATATGAAGCCAGCAATGAGCCAAGGTAGCCACATTTATCAAGCGGTGCATTATTAGCCAATCCAAAAAGGAAACCGGATGCATACAGGTCACCCGCCCCCGTCGTATCTATGCATTCGACGTCAATGGCATCAGCTTTTACCATCTCATTGCCATTACGCACCATTGATCCTTCAGCTCCTGTTTTAATAACAGCTATCTCACACATTCCTGACATCTTTTTCAGGGCTTCGTTAGCATTGTTGCCTGTAAATTTTTCTGCCTCTTGTTCATTGGCAAATATTATATCAACATAATTCTTAATAATATATTTAAAATCATTCCTGAATGCTTCCACGACATTGAAACTGGCCATGTCGATAGCTATCTTTAGTCCCTCTTCCCTGGCATATTTACATGCAGTCTCAATAAGTTCCATATTGTTTATTATATATCCTTCAAGGTACAGGATATCATAATTCCTGAATATTTTTATATCCAGGTCTTTCGCAACCAGTTTTTCAGCTGCCCCCAGGTGTGTGGCAAAAGTACGTTCTGAATCGGGGCTGATCATGGCAATGGCAGTACCGGTATCATCATCTTTGAGGCTAAGGTAAGTCTTTACCCCGGCTGATTTCATATCTTTTTTAAAGATCTCACCCATTGTATCTTCCGCTGTTGCTCCTATAAAACCTGTTTCGATATGCAGTTTTGCCAGGCCATGTATAGTATTTGCGGCCGATCCTCCTGATTCCATGCTTGTAATAAATTCAGCTGTTGTTTTCTTTATTTCAGCTGATTTTTCGTTATCCACAAGGTTCATACTTCCTCTGGTAAAACCGAGATTTTCAATTATACTGTCATCTTTCAGGCGGGTCATCACATCGACCAGTGCATTACCTATTCCGAGTACTTTTCTCATAATGATTATAGTCTGTTACACATAGTATAAAATAATTCTCAAATATATTGCTTAATTCACTAAAAGCCTTTATTTTTGCCACGCAATTTTGGCAAAGAAATTTGCGACTAAAAATTCCTCAGTAGCTCAGCTGGTTAGAGCGGCGGACTGTTAATCCGTAGGTCGAAGGTTCGAATCCTTCCTGGGGAGCACCCACGCTGGCGCGGATCTCCGGATCCGTGCCTTTTTTGTTTACGCTAACAATGACAAGAAGCTTATCCTTAGCCTGTCGAAGGAAGTCAGATGGGGATTTGATAGTGCTCCATTTCTGGCTTTTTTTTGGGACAATACATTGTTACAGACCTGTACTACCCCATTAACTCTTATTATTCTTGCCGTAGTACCTGGGCCGGATTTGTGTATGCGGTTTTTAAGGTCTGGAACAATATAGTTCCCAGGGCAACTATCAAATTGAGTAATAGAGACAATAAAAAGATCCACACGGCAAGATTTGTTTTATAAGGAAATTTATCCAGCCAGTTCGTACTATACATAATGGCAAGCGGCATGGCTATGACGCAGGCAATAAGAACCAGTACAATATATTCCATGCTGAAAATACTAAGTATATTCGTTATGCTGGCACCCAATACTTTACGAATGGAAATAATTCTGGAAACCTGTTTGGCCATAAACATGGACATACCGTAGATGCCAGTAGCAGCAATGGTAATTGCCAGGATGGTAAAAAGCAATATAATATGACTTAAGTTTCTTTCTGCTGTATAAAACAGGTCAAAGGATTCATCCAAAAATCTTCCGGGCAAGGCTTTTAGTGAGTACAATTGACCCGGGGGCTTCCAGTAATGTTTCCGGATTACCCTGTAGAATATTAAAATCGAAAATATTCATCGGTTCGCCGTCGGCAAAAAGTATCTTTTCAGCAGAATAATACCGATGGTTATACTCCAATGTGCTTTCCCAATAAGTTGCAACTATTCTGGTACTGCTTTCAACCTCCGGAAACCTTTCACTTACTGCGGGGACTATACCGCAAGGGAGTAAGGTCCAGTCTGCAATTTCCAGTCGGTATATGCTGTCATAATTGCGCAGGTGCTTATCGTAGTTTAGCTGGTGGAAGGCAAATATTCCTATAAGTATTAAAATTACTTATTAATGTCTCATTACCCAAATTCCCTTTGTGCAAGAAAAATTACGCTATAGGGAAGATGGTTAAAAGAATTCGGATAACTATTTACTTAAATGATTCTATTAGACGACATGTTATTAGTTGAAATGTCTATCTTATATAATTAAGAAATAATTATGAAAGTCTTGTTCTACTTATTTATGGCTGCAAATAATACCTTTTACGATTCCCTCAATAACAAAATTACTTTTACTTCCTACAATTATTGGATCATACTTTTTATTATTAGAAACTAAAAATATTTCATTCACACCTTTCAATAATTGCTTAACCATAATTTCACTATTAAGGGAGCAAACAATTATGTCTCCATTTTCAGCTGTTGGTTGTGCCTTCCCAATTAAAAAGTCACCTTCGTGAATTCCTGGTTCCATTGAGTCCCCTATAGCTTCAACCATGAAGGCATCTTCTATATTAAATGAAATAAATTTTGGAGACAATGGTATCCTTGTAATTGGATCTCCTGATAAAAGTGTACCTTTAGGCCCACAGGTTGCCATACCATAAAGATTCACATAGCTAAGGTAGGTATCTGGATCTTGAAGAATTTTATAGTCCTTAGGATTACTTGGATTCCTACTTATGAATTTTTTCTTTTCTAACTGGAGAATGTGATGATGTACAAGACTAGGTGAGGATAATCCTAATAGATTTTGAATGTCTCTCACTGTTAATGGATTAGCTTCACTCTCCTTGAGTATTTTTAAAAGTTTCCGTTGAATATTGGTAAGTTCCATTACTGTCAAAAATAGCAAATAAAATCATTTGTTCAATATATATTTGACAAAATTAACATAAATCATGTTATATTGGCAGTTTTAATAGTTTGGAACGATTTTTGTTCTATAGGTATAGAACAGTATTTCTGATAGATTTCGAGGTATAGCAAAATCATAATGATATGGAAAAAATTATTCATTTTAATGTTGGTAACGGGAATTGCAGTGTAATTCAGTTGAAAGATTTCTTGATGATCATCGATTTGAATCATTCAGAGGATTCAAAATCATCATATGAAATGCTTGAGCCATACTTGAGGGTGGTTAATAATATTAGAGTTATCGATGTTCTAATTATCACGCATGGAGATGAAGATCACTGTAAAGACTTTAAAATTATAAAGGAAAAAATTGATAATGGAGAATTAATTGTTGGAGCTATTGGGCATCAAGGATATGATAGAAGATTAGTATCAAAAATAAAAGACCTTCCGTTGGATTATTTAATGTTACAAGAAGAAATCGATAGACGAAAAAAGATCGAAAATAATACGTTCGGAAATATCCAAATTGCTCTTCGAGCAAAAAATGATGAACGAGTTTTATTTAATGAGCTTAAAAAACCGGAAAACTTATCACTAAAAATCTTAAGCCCATTTGATTGTGATAACGAAACAAGTGATTATTCTCATAATGAATTATCAGTAATCTTGAATGTTGAAGTCAGTGGATTACGAGTTTTATATACAAGTGATGCTTCAAGCAAATATTGGCAGACTCGAATCGTACCAGAACTTCTTCAAGATGAACATTTTAGTCATTGGGCTAAAAGTGATATTCTCGAAGTTGGACATCATGGATCATATGATTTCTTTGGAGAAGATAGAGATACTGTAAGAGAATCTTCAGATTATCCTGATAATTACGAAGCCTTAAGTTATATTTCACCTAATGATATTATTGTATCTGCAGAAAGCAGATTCCCAATTAACGGAGATTGTAGCGGAGATAGCCCTCCGCACTATGCAGCATGGAAATGGTATCATAGGTGGTTTAGAGATAATAGAGGCATAAATGAAGATGATAAGCATCCGAATTGTTTCAAATATACTTCGGATGGAAGCATAAAAATAGAATATTCTGGTTTTACCTGGACTTGGGACAATAATTGGGATTTAGATGAGAGTCA
>DOZA01000021.1 GCA_003518245.1 Bacteroidales bacterium
CTTCTATTGCTCCTGTAAAGGAAGGCGCAAGGTATAAAGCATTAGCATAGAACTGAGAAAAATGAGGATCTTGACCTCTTAAAGTGGCAGAAATTAATATGCTAACCAGGAATACAGTATATTTTAGTCTCTCTTGCAAGTCATCTCTAGTTAAGTCTATTGCATACGAAAATTAACGAAATGTAAGCAATTATGTTACATTTTTGCTCTTATAAATTGCCAGTAACTAACAATTCCGGCTTACTTTTGAACATTCTATTATATCAGACGAAACTAGAATATGTCTATTGGCTGGAAGATTTTGGATATTACCATTTGGGCAGCAGGGTTACATCTCCCCCTTTGACAAATGGTTCACCATTCTTATAGAATCCTCTTGCCTTCCAGATATATACACCGGGTTCGGCTTTCTGTCCTTTATAATAGCCATCCCAGCCAATTTCAATATCATCAGTCTTAAAGACAAGCAATCCTTTTCTACTGTATATCCTCAGGTTATAGGATGTAACACCTGAATGCACCGGATGGAAGACCTGTTCCTGCTCATCACTCCTGGCAGAGTAATAACCTCCTGTAGGTCCACCCTCATTAGGTACAAAAGCATTTGGGAACTTAATATAACAGGTATTATTTCCAAAGGCATTAGTAATAACCATGCGATCAACACATCCATACTCAGATATTGCTTTTAGTGTGACCGTATATGAGCCAGGTTTATCATAGAAATGTACCGGTTCAAACTCATCACTTTTATTACCATCACCAAAATCCCATTCCCATTCCACTGCATTCTGAGAATAATTATAGAAACGAATCTCCTCATCAGGGATATAAGGATTACCTTTACTCACCTCAAATCTTGCCTCGGGGGTAGGATGCACAATAATTGTACCCGATGATACAGTCCTCGATCCATTCCCCCCAAAAATAACCAGCCGTACTTCATATTTACCTTCTTCATCGTACATCCATACCGGATTATCTTCTGTACTAATACCCCCATCATCAAACTCCCATATACATGAATCATAATTATGTGACAGGTTTTTAAAATGTATACTGTATGGTACACAGCCTTCTGACCTGTCAGGTACAAATTTAGCTATGGGTGTTGGATCAACTAAAGGTTCAGCAGTAATTATTTTATCCACGGGTAAGCGTTCAGGTCTGTCAATTTGTGTTTTTTCAGTATCTTCAAATTTACCTTCACCCTCTGAGGTTGATTCATCTGAACTTCCAGTTTTTACCCTATCATCATTCACAGCTGTTTGATGCATATTATCAGATACTTCCTCCTGAATTATATCCGTGGTTTTAACTTTTTCATGTTCTGTATCAACGTGTGCAGTATCAAGCAAAATGGTACTAGTATCAATGATTCTTTCAGGTGGTTTAACAGGTGCTTCTTCTTTCCTATTGATAAAAACTGATACTGTAATAGCTGCTGCTGCAACCATTACAACGATATAATATACATTGAAGCTTCCGGGCTTGAAGCGCATGAATTCCTTGAACCGCAGCCTTTTAGCAAAAGCGGGCCAGAACTTATCAGGAACGGGATATTCTCTCTGTCCGAGCTTCGCCCTGAATAATTCTTCAATATTGTTATATTTTCCCTTCTCTTTCAAGTTTAATTATCATTTATAATTTTCCAGCTTCTTTCTCAGGAAAGACCTGGACCTTGAATACTGTGATTTTGATGTATTTATATCTATATCAAGCATCTCCGATATTTCTTTATGTTTATATCCTTCAATAGCGTACAGGTTAAATACCACTTTATAACCGGGAGGCAATAAATCAAGTACCTTCTGTAATTCGTCTGCCGTGTACCTTGAACCCTGATAACTATTATCACCTGCTTCGCTGGTATATAATTCTTCAATCTCAACATAATGTTTATGCTTGAGATTCTTATGATAATATGTAATAGCAGTATTTATCACGATACGCCTCATCCAGCCTATGAAAGAACCTTCCCCGCTAAAATCTTTTATATTTAAATAAATCTTAAGCAAACTTTCCTGGAGAATGTCTTCAGCCTCAGGAATATCTGTAGCGTATCTTATACATATACCCATCAACATTCCCGAATATTTCTCAAAAAGCAATTTTTGAGATTGCTTGTCCTGTTTAAGACATCCTTCGAGTATTTGCCGGTCACTTATCATTACGGAGACCTTATTAAAGACTTGTGATTTTTAAAAATGGTTGCACAAATTTAATAGCTTAATAAAAACAAATATAAATATTGCCGGATAAATAATATACCAGCGTATCAATATACTTATTTATATAGAAAATGTTCCATTTTCCCGGAGTAAATAATATTATCGTAAAAAAACAAAGATTATATTTATTGCTTAAAATTTTCAGTCTTACATCTTATCGTAAAATTAAAATTTTGTATGATGTTCAACAGATTTATCGCTTCCATATTACCTTATTTTCCTGAGAAATTTGTTTGGATATTTTCCAAGCCTTATGTGTCGGGCGAAAATGCCCAGGATGCCATAAGGGTATCCAGGGAATTTAATGCCCAAGGCATTAAGGTTACATTTGACGTTCTAGGTGAATTCATTAAAACCATGGAAGAAGCTGAAACTAACAAAAACGAATACCTGGAGCTTATTGACCTTGCAGAAAAAGAAAAAATAGATGGTAATTACTCAATAAAGCCTACCAGTTTCGGCCTGCTCATAGACAAGGAAATATGTTACCAGCATATCAGGGAAGTCGTCAAGAAAGCAGCTGAATACGATAATTTTATAAGGATAGACATGGAGGATTCACCCTGTACTGACATGGAGATTGAATTGTACAGTAAATTAAAGAAAGAATTTCCTGGTTATGTAGGACTTGTATTCCAGTCATATCTTAAAAGAACCCTTGATGATGTTAAAGGCTTGATGGATATTCATTCTGAAGAAGAACCGCTTAATTTAAGACTATGCAAAGGTATATATGTTGAGCCTGCCGAGATAGCATTCAAGAAATATGAAGAAGTAAACGAAAATTTTCTTATTAATCTTGAATACATGTTAAGGAATAAGATATATGTTGGCATTGCCACTCACGATAAACCACTTATTGATGGTGCTTATAAGCTTATTAAAAAATACAATGTTCCAGATGATATGTATGAGTTCCAGATGCTTTATGGTGTAACTCCCAGGTTAAGGCAGCGCATTGTAGATGACGGGTATATAATGAGAATATATGTACCATTTGGCAAAGACTGGTTTGGCTATTCAACAAGGAGGCTGAAAGAAAATCCGAAGATGGCTTCTCATATTATTAAGGCTATTTTTTACAAGGGTTGAGTCAGGAGCTTATCAATATTATCGCAGCTATTTTTTTTCAAGGTTCTTCCTGTAAATTTCTTTCATCCGGTCAATTTCTTTCTGTGGTATCAATGGGGGTGGCGGCTCCGGTCGCTTGTTTGATCCTTTTGAAAAATAAATAATAGCTGCAGGTATTGCCAGGAAGTTAATACCAACCATTCTGTCGGATGGTATGGCACCTTTCTCATATGCTTCATGTATCTGTTTTCTTTTAAGCAGTTCAAAATTAGTAGCAGGATCTCCCAGTTCTCCCCTGGTATGGACTCCCTCGAATGCAGATGCAGCTATATTATTCCTGGCATTCCTCTCCTCGGATGAGACTACAGGCTTATTGGCCAGTATCTCTGTTCGCAGGTTCGGAATCCTTGGAACAACAATAACTTCACCTATTGACAGAGTGTCGGATTGAAGGAATATACCTGCTGTAAATAGTTTACCTTTAAGGGTATCCCCGGGAATAAATAAAAAATCCCTGTATCCCACATATGAAAACCTTATTGTATCATCTCCCCTTATATAAATGGAAAATTCACCTTTTTCATCAGTAACATTACCAAATAATTCATTTAAAATATAGTGTGTATTTGGCAAGGGTTTCATATTTTTTGCATCAAATACCACGCCCTGTATCAGTATAAATCCTTCTTCTTCCTTCTGCTGAGCTGAAAGGAAAGAAATATTAATAAGAAGGATAATCAGAATTATATTTACCCTGGGTTTCATATTAACCTATATATCAATTATCAGATCATCTAGTTTTCTCTTCGGCACATGATGTATATCCTCCTCATCTCTCCAGTACTTAATATCCCCATTAATTACTTTATCAATGACTACCTTCTCCCTTGGTTTACCCAGTGCTACAATTAACAATATCTCTAATTTCTCAGGTATGCCTTTATCTTTTATCAGTTTTTCCCTTCTTATTGACCCTATCATACATCCTCCCAGTCCTTTTTCAGCTGCTCCCAGCATAATACTCTGCGCTGCTATCCCATGATCAACGCCAAATGACTCGCTTATATCTTTATCCCCAAGAATAATGATATAAGCAGCGGGTTGTTCACCTTGGGCCGGTCCATCCCAGTCATTAAGGTATCCTGCCCACTGGGTAGAAGTAAAAACAAGATCGCAGGTATCAGGCTCGTTAACAATTACAAATTTAAGTGCCTGTTTATTTGAGCCGGATGCTGACAGTCGGGCCAGGTTGACCAGTCTGACGAGCTGTTCTCTTTCTATCCTTTCATCCTGATAGAAGCGTCTGTAACTTCTGTTTCTTAATACCAGCTTATCAAAATCCATATTAATACCTTGAAGCAATAATATCCCAGTCGACTATTTCCCAGAACGATTTTATATAGTCGGGTCGTTTATTCCTGTAGTCGATATAGTATGCATGTTCCCACACATCGCATGTTAGCAAGGGCTTAAGTCCATCGCGGATCGGGTTTTCGGCATTTGATTTCTGTATTATTGAAAGACTGCCGTTATTATTCTTTACCAGCCAGGCCCATCCTGAACCAAACAGGCCGGCAGCTTTTTCACCGAAATTAATTTTAAAATTATCAAATGATCCGAACGATTCATTTATAGCTTCAGCAAGTTCACCTGTAGGCTCTCTGCGGCCATCAGCTGAAAAACCTTCAAAATAAAATGTATGATTCCATACCTGCGCCGCATTATTAAAGATAGGACCATCAGCATTCTTAATCAATGAGACCAGTCCTGCCTCTTCAAACTGGGAGCCAGGAAGCAGCACATTCAACTTATCGACATAAGCCTGGTGATGCTTACCATAATGGTAATCAATTGTTTCTTCACTTAAATAAGGTTTAAGAGCATCTCTCTCAAATGTTAATTTTGGTAATTGATGAATCATGATTTAGTCCGTTTTGAGTTTGTAATATAAATATAAGAAATAAATGGATTATTGGAATGATGGAATGATGGAATGATGGAAT
>DOZA01000406.1 GCA_003518245.1 Bacteroidales bacterium
TATCATATTTACCACCCATAGCAAGGTAAATTACTCTCTCCTCACCCGGCACTCCGATAAATTCCCTCCCGGGATATCTCCAGGTAATACTATCATAATCCCCGGCACTCACATCTGTCAGCTTAAGCAGGTTAGGTGAGCCTGGAATAATCTCGTATTCAAAATCAGGCTCAGGTGCGCTATATTCAACAGCAACAGTTTTTGTAACTGATTTCTTATCACTCTCATTTCCACTTTTCCCCCATACAGTGAGTATTACCTGATATTCACCCTTTAGTGGATAGAAAACCGAATAGGTAAGCCTGTTGGCAGGTTGTTTATCAGTATGATCACCATTCCCAAAATTCCACTGCATAAAAGCCTGGTCACCTGTGGAGGTGTTAACAAACCTTACAACATTAGGATCCTCTTCCGATAGCTCATAGCTGAAATCAGGGCTGAATTCCGAGTACTCTTCCTTATGGCATGATAGTAACAATATACCATGAAAGCTAATGATCAGGGTAAATGATACTAATAAAGGAGATGATCTGAACATGTCCATTCAATATTTTGAAACGATTTAGAGCAAGCTTAGAAAAAGAGAGTTTTATACCGAAATATAAAACTCTCTTTAAAAGGATTATATTTCTTTTCTACCTTTCAAAGTATTACCAGTTCAATTAATCAAACATAATCCATACATTGCTAATAAATCCGAGAACGTCTATTTAGTACCTTCAGGCTTAAAATGCCATGTCCATCCTGTAGCCCATGAATTATCGGAGACATAAAGTATCATTTCATCCTCTGTTAATGATATTATCTGGTACACACCATCGTGATTACCGATGTCATAGCCTGGAGTAATACCACCACCAAGAATATTAGGACCATTTACGTCAAGTATCTGGTTTTTCACATCCAGCACGTAACTACCAACCTCAGGAGTTCCACCCGGTTCAGCCAGATATATGTAGTTTGCAGCACCATCTAAATCGAATGTCATTGAACCATTGACATCAATAGGCGGCATATCACCTCCTCCTGCATTCCACCACAGTTCAGCCCAGTTATAGGGAGCTGACATATACCAATAGTTAGTGCCATCACCCGGAGCACCTGCAAACACCCATGTTTTGCCTTCAGAAGTGTTATCGCTCACAAGGTCATACCAGTCCTGGTCAAGTGCGTGATCGAGCTGGTCAACCTGAACATCAATGGTCTTTGAAAAGAATTCCTTTCCAAGTGTACCTGTATAGGTGAATGTTGCAGTTCCCGGTATAGGCCATATAAATGTTACTTTATTTGTCAGGGCCTTACCAAGGGTATAATCCCAGTAACCTGTTATTCCCGGTGTTGTCATCTCCAGGGTAATCTCATTACCACCCTGTGTGCTCTGGGTTGCCACCAGAGTGACACCATCTATATTGGTAGAATTTTCCAGCACTTCCCTTTTTTCAATAGGATTACAGGAAAAAAACGAGAAAGTAAGCAACCCGATAAAAAGACTTAATATTACTTTATTTTTCATGATTCTTATTTTTTAATTATCATCTTATTGTTCCCAACCCGGGTTTTGCTGATATGCTCCATTAGATAGCCTTACCTCTGTTTCGGGTATTGGTACTAATCCTTTTGTTACAGGTCTGTAAGTTACATGGTACGGTGCATCGACACCGGAATTTCTCACGTCCAGCGTATAATCAAAAGCTGTGTTCACATCACCCCATCGCACCAGGTCAAACCATCGCAGCCCTTCGAATGCAAACTCGTGCAGACGTTCCTCTTTCAGTGCCGCAAGTGTATAGGCGCCCAGTGGATCAAGTCCTGCACGACCACGAACCTCATCCATACCATCGGCTGTTTGTGTTATTTCCGAGTGCATGAGCAGTACATCTGCAAAACGCATCAGGATAAAGTCCTGTGCTGCCCACAGCTGCATATCATTATTACTCTGGCCATACATATAATAGAACATACCGGCGTTACCATCATCTCCTCCATGCTGTAGAGTTGTATACTTCTTATTGAAGAATCCTGTTTCATGGTCTCCTTTATCACCTGCATAGTCCTGGGTACCCATTTCGGCACTTCCCAGCTCGAGTATGGATCCCTGCTTTCTCGGGTCAGCATCATTCCAGCTATCCCAGAGGTTCGGGTTTACCGGGCCCCAGCCCCATCCCTGGCCGAAAGGAACCAGCGAGTTATCACGAAGTCCGAAAAACAGGGGAACCCTGTTATTATAATACTGTCCCCAGCTCCAGTTACCAAAAGCATAGCGTATGGCAAACATTGTTTCATAGTTTCCTGTACCGAAGGTTGGTGTATGACCATCCTGACCAACCCATGCAAGACTTTCAGCATCAGCCCATGGTAAAACAACAGACCCGGCACTGGTATTAACATATGAATATGGCCAGAGGTTCCTGAAATCGGATGCAATATCATAGCCGCTATTATCCCTGCAATCTGCCAGGTATGCAGCCACGTCGTTTGCTGTAAGTGATCCTCCTTCTGCAAGAGGAAGCTCGGTTGTTGCCTGTCCCTCCTGGTTAGTCATATAACCGGTATAATAAAGGTAAGCTCTGCCCATATAAGCCTGGGCAACCCAGCGGTTTGCATGGCCATAACGGCTGGTTGGTATGCTCGGGAATGGTGTGTCAGGCATTGTTTCAATTGCCATTTTAAGGTCAGATGCAATCTGAGCATATGTTTCTGTTATAGTAGCCCTTGGCACATCCCTTGCAGCATCAACTGAAAGAATAAGGGGTACACCACCAAAGAATTTAGCCATCCTGAAATAAAAGAAAGCTCTCATAAAATAAGCTTCACCTAGTGCCTGGTTCTTAAAATCCTCGGCATCCTGTGCTGTATAGAAATAATCTGAAAAGTCAGCATCCTGCACCTTTTCAATAATGGTATTGGTACGATAGATACCATTATATGATATCTTCCAGAGATCATGATAGGTATCTTCTTCGGGGTCAATGAATGCATCAACCCTTTTTGCTGATTTATCATCCGGACCGCCACCTCCCAGCATCATATCAGAAAGAAGGTTTGCAGCCAGGTGCTCCATACTGTGAACTCCCGGTGTATAAAGAGCATGATAGGCGCCTGCCATGGCCTCATTTATATCCGTTGGCGAGCTATAGTAGTTTTCCAGACTCTTTTCATACAAATTACTTGTATCAAGGAAGTCCTCCCCACAACTGGTTATTAATACCAGAAGTGCTGCCGTAATTATATATATTATCTTCTTCATTTTTATAAGTTTTTCCATTTAAAATGAGACACTTAAACCAAACATCACTGTCCTCGCCTGAGGATATAATCCAAGGTCTATACCTGATGCCCAGCTTGCATCATGCCCGAAATTAACTTCAGGATCCATTCCGTCATACTTGGTGAATGTATAGAGATTCTTAAATGCCACATATACCCTTGCATTTGATATGGCATTGAAGCCCGAAAGCAACTCATCAAGCATATATCCAACAGTCAGGTTACTCACTCTCAAATAATCAGCATCATAAATATAGATATCAGAAATAAAGTTAGTGTTCCTGTGCGATGATGAACTCAGTCGTGGTATACGGTCTGAAGTACCTTCACCATGCCAGCGGTTGAATATGTCTGTTGTATAGTTCTGGTCAAAGTTATCTGCAAACGAACGATACGACCTGGCTACCTGCATACCGAACCTGCCTGTCAGTGTAGCATTAACATAAATACCCCTGTACTCGGCATTCATCTGCAAACCCAGTTCAAAATCAGGGTTGGGGTCGCCAATCAAAACTTTGTCAGCTTCATTAATCTCACCATCCAGATTCTGATCAACAAATTTCACATCACCCGGTCTCTGGTCACTGAAATAAGGATTCCCTTCAGGGGTACGCCATGCATCCACTTCATCCTGGTTCTGCAGTATACCATCTGTTTCATATCCATAGAAAAAGCCTATTGGCATACCTACTTCAACCCTTGATATTGCAGCTGTTCCCTGTGAAAGCACATGTGAGGGCCCGTGAATAATACCATCGGCATTGGCAATCCTGGTAACTTCATTCTTATTATGTGCACCTGTTAGTGTTACGCCAAAATTCAGATCACCGATATTGTCGTTCCAACCAAACGTCAGTTCAATACCTGTATTCATTATATCACCACCATTGATCCATGGTGCAGAGGCTCCTGATGTACCAAGTATCGGCGCTATTACCAGCCAGTCTCTGGTCGTTTTCCTGTACCAGTCGAATGTAAATTGCATCCTGGAATTGAAAAGCCTGGTATCTAAACCAATATTTAACTGCTCTGATGTTTCCCATGTCACATCCGGGTTTGTTACCCTTGCAGGCACAGCTGTTGGAGATGAAACTGTTTTAGTATCTCCGAAATAATAACCCGGGCTCAGGTAAGCTATTGTCGAGCTGTAAATGAAATTATCTATAGACTGGTTACCATTCTGTCCCCAGCTGGCTCTTAACTTGGCAAAATCAAGGTATTCAGATGTAGATGCCATGAATAATTCATCGGAGAATATCCATCCCAGGGCTATTGATGGGAATATACCCCACCTGTTACCCTCTGCAAAATTTGATGATCCGTCTGCTCGCATGATAGCAGTTAAAAGATATTTTTCCCTGTAGTTATACTGTACTCGTCCGATATATGACATCAGTCCTCCACCTCCTGCTGCCCAGTCAGCACCCCAGGTGCTTATCGAGTTGATATCTGATTTATCAACATTATTAAGGTAAGCATAATCAGGATCCTGGAACCTGGTATCCGACATCCAGCCACCAACATCAAGGTTCACCTGGTTTCTGTACAGCTCATTACCTGCCAGAATGGTGATCCTATGTTCTCCGCCAAAAATATGATTATAAGTTACTGTATTGGTTAATGTCCAGTTATTCCCAAACCACATACTCTGATTGGCAGCATCTTTGGGGTTGGTATAGAGTGTTCCTAGAGCATAGGTAGGGCTCCATGATCTGCCATGGCCAAACCATGCATCAATACCATACGATGATCTGATAACAAGATCTTCAATGGGTTGAATCTCGACATATACATTACCGGCAATATTATTGCCA
>DOZA01000169.1 GCA_003518245.1 Bacteroidales bacterium
AATTTCCGTAATTTACATTCTCGCCGGTGTTTACCTTACTATAAAGCAAAAAAAACACGTATAAATAAATATATAGGATGAAAAAAAGGTTATGGCTGGTCTCTTTACTGGGAGGACTACTATGTGGCCTTGCATGGTACGATAAAGCTACAGGCCTGATCATGCTTACCGCCCTGGTACCATTTCTTTATATATTTCAGTATACCATAGCTAAAGACAGGTCAAGCAGACTCGTATTTCTCAGGGTACTGCCCGGCTTGGTTTTATTTAACCTTCTTACAATATCATGGCTGCGTAATGCATCTATTGCAGGTACAATATATGCTGTTACTGCAAGTTCATTTCTTATGTCCCTGGTTTTCTGGATTGCATCAGTAATATATAAAAGATCTTCATCATTCCTTGGATATGTGAGCCTTTTGATCTTCTGGATAATCATGGAATATATTAATACCAGGGTAAGTATTTTTACACCCTGGCTTAACCTGGGTAATGTACTGGGTAATGAGATTATCTTTATCCAGTGGTATGATATAACAGGAGTGCCTGGTGGCACCCTATGGATACTTTTATGTAATCTGGCTATATTCCATGGTGTCTATAGGAAAGATAAGACTGCTGGAAACCTGCTTAAACCTGTATTAATATTTTTATCACTGTTTTTTATACCCTCAGGAATTTCTTTTGCCAAGTATCTAAAAAATATCAGGAATGATGACAGATCGGAAATAATCTTAGTACAACCTAACATCGACCCTTATAAGGCTAAATTCAGTGGTTACCCTTTTAAAATGCAACTAAATGATATGTTGCTTTCAGCCAGAAAAAATATAAATAGTGAAACTGACTGGGTTATACTTCCTGAAACAGCAATTGATGATCCGTTTTATGAAGAGAATGTTCTGAATAACAATTATTACCATATGATTGATTCACTGGTGAGTGATTATCCTGGTATCAGCCTTATCACCGGTGCTACTACGATGCGGGCCTATCATGAAAATGATAAAGACCTGCCACCCAGGGCTACCAGGATAGACAGCAGCAGAGTATTTTATGAGGTTTATAATACCGCTATGCAGGTAAATGAAGATACTGATGTCAGTTTTTATCATAAATCCAAACTGGTCCCCGGGATAGAAAAAAAGATCAGGACATTACCAAAATTCATTAATGATAAGATAATCCCAGACCTTGGAGGAACGATGACTGGCTATGGCACACAGGATGAACGAACTGTTTTTTTGCATCCTGATAATATTGCAAGAGCAGCTCCTGTTATTTGTTATGAATCGGTTTACGGTGATTTTGTGACCGGGTATATAAAGAACGGTTCCAACCTTATAGTAATTATTACAAATGATGGCTGGTGGGAAAACACTTCAGGCTACAGGCAACATCTTATGTTTGCAAGAATCAGGGCCATTGAAAACAGGAGGTCTGTAGCCAGGGCTGCCAATACAGGTATTTCATGCTTTATAGATATGAAAGGAAAGATAATAAAGCAAGTAGGCTGGTGGGAAAAAGGTGTTATAAGCCATTCCCTGGTCCTTAATAACGAAATGAGCTTTTACACACTGAACGGGGATTTTATATATAGATATCTATGTATCTTTGGTGTTTTTATCCTGATACTTACTTTTATTGCAGCACCATTGCGTAAGCTCCGTGATCCTCAGAATTTCTGAATACCGCTGTCAAGCCATTCAATATACTCTTCTATATTAAGGTTAAATGCCATGGGATCGACCAGGGGATTACCATCATGATCGGTTATGGCATATAATGGCTGGGTATTGGTCCCGAACATTTCAATCTCATGGTTGGTATTTATTTGCCCTATTGTTTTCTTATTCTTACCATCAACTGAAGAAACAACCCATTCACTCTCCGGTAATCTGGTTCGATCATCACAATATAATGCTATTATCACAAAATTATTCCTCAGGCGTTCCAGCACCCGGGGATCAGACCATACTTTTGCCTCCATCTCCTTGCAGTTACTGCAGGCATGGCCTTTGAAATCAAGAAAAACCGGCTTATCCTTTTCTTTTGCGCATATCAATCCCTGCTCAAGATCGAAATAACCTTTAAGCCCGTATGGTAATTCAAATTTTTCAGCATATCCAGGCTCTGAACATGGTCCTTCTTTTACCGAAGTCAAATCAGTTATCGGAGCAAACAAAGGTGGTGTATTAGTCTGTTTAAGATCGAACCTAGCCGATGACTCCGGAGGCAGGAGGCCTGAGATACCTTTAAGCGGGGCACCGAAAAGTCCGGGTATAAGATATACGGCAAACGAAAAAGCAGCAATAATAAGAACGAACCTGAATATACCTATATGCTTCAGGTCGCTATCAAGTGCAAATTTGATCTTACCCATAAGGTAAAGACCAAGCAGGAAGAAAAGAACAATCCATATTGCAAGGTATATATCCCTGGTAAGTATGCCTAGGCCATAAACAGAATCTATCGTTGACAGGAACTTCATACTGAAAGCGAGCATAATAAAACCCAGCACTACTTTTACAGAATTTAGCCAGCCACCGGATTTAGGCAACCTGCTCATCACAGAAGGGAATAGTGCGAACAGGAAAAATGGAAAGGCAAAGCCGAGCCCGAAACCAAACATTCCAACAGTAGGACGAAGAACACTACCACTGGCTGCTTCAACTAGCAGGGCACCCACTATCGGTCCAGTGCAGGCGAAAGATACAAGTACAGTGGTTAGACCAAGAAAGAATGCTGCCAGCATACCCCCTTTATCTACCTTTGAGTCAGCACCGCTAACCCATTTATTTGGAAGTATTATCTCATATGCCCCGAAGAAAGAGGAAGCAAAAATAATAAACAATGCAAAAAACAGGATATTTGGTATCCAGTGGGTACTCAGGGTGTTTGCAAAACCAGCTCCCGCACTAGTAAGTGATACAATTATTCCCAGTGAGGAATAAATAAGAACGATAGATAAGGCAAAAATAAGTGCCTTGATAAATAATTTCCCCTTGCTTTCTGTTCCCTGGGAGAAAAAGGCAACCGTCATCGGTATCATCGGGAAGACACATGGAGTAAGTATTGCTGCCATACCCAGCAGCAATGATACCAGTAAAAGACCTAACAGCCCACGCCTTTCAGCTTCAACCTCAAGACCTTCTGCAAGAGCATTATCCTGAATGGCCTCACCTGAAGAGATAGATATATTAAACTCTTCATCCTGAGGAGGCGAACATCTTTCATCATCACAGGCCATATATGTAACATGCCCCGTTACACTGAAGTGATCTTGATCTGAACTGACAGTCTGCCTGAACTCAACCTCACCACTGAAATATTTGATTTCCATCTCAAAAGCCTGGTCAAAGACAATCTTACCCTCATTCATCTCACGCACTTCACCAACAAGATCATATGTATCCGATTCCTTAATATTAAATGAAGTAGGTATGGGCCCTCCATCGGGAATATCCATTCCATACAGGTGTGACCTTGCTTCTACACTGGCTGTAAAAATAAGATCGTAATTTCCGCTCGCATTCTTCTCATATGAGAATGACCATGATACCGGGTCATATATCTGTGAAAATGAGAGAACTGACAAAATTATAAAGCCTGCTAATAATGAAATTTTCCTGATCATCTAAAATTAATTTTTGTTTCATATCCTGGAAAAACCATGACTATTATTTATATAACAAAAAACTGGTATTTATGTTAAGACAGCCGGGGAGCATATATGGGTGAAATCTTCTTTAAAAAATTATTATCCGATATCTATCTCATCTCCAAATTTATCAGTAAACCGGTACTCAATCAGGTGAAATGAGTTAATTGCCCTCACTTTAATTTTACATTTGTTTCTATTTGCCATCTTTCTATATACAGGGGATATTCCTTTTGTCATATAAGTTGCAAGGAAGGGATGTACTTCCAGAATAAAATTACGTGTTTTGACTTTCTCTAGTATTGTTTTAAGATCTCTCTCTATAGCATCAACATAAAGTATTGAAGGACCTATTTTGCCCG
Organism: Bacteroidales bacterium; assembly: GCA_003518245.1. Taxonomy (GTDB): domain Bacteria; phylum Bacteroidota; class Bacteroidia; order Bacteroidales; family VadinHA17; genus UBA9300. Next base: position 4,024 of record DOZA01000169.1, read on the forward strand.
TTCCATTACAGGTGGGACATTTTTCTTCCACACTTATGTCCATTTCGGGTCTTACTCTCTGTCTTGTTATCTGCATAAGGCCATATTTACTCAATGGTAAGATATTATGCTTGGTGCGGTCATCAGCCATTATATCCCTCATTGTATCGAAAAGCTTCTGCTTATGTTCATTAGCCTGCATGTCTATGAAATCGATAACAATAATGCCTCCCATGTCTCTTAGCCTTAGCTGCCTGGCAATTTCTTTTGCCGCTTCCAGGTTAACCTCAAGGGCATTTGTCTCCTGATCGGTATCAGCTTTTGATCTGTTACCACTATTTACATCTATCACATGCAAAGCTTCAGTATGCTCAATAATGAGATAGGAACCATGTTTAAAAGAGACAGTTTTACCAAACAGGGCCTTTATTTGTTTTGTCACCCCGAAATGATCAAAAATAGGCAGCCTACCTTTGTAAAGCTTGACTATTTTCTCCTCGCCGGGAGCTATCTCCCTAACATATTGTTTTATATCAGCGGCCAGGATATGATCATTAATTGTTATACTGGTAAAGCTTACATTTAGTATATCACGAATAATTGTATTGGTAAGATTCAGTTCCCTGATAAATAGTTTAGGTTTGGAAATATCCTTGCGAAGATCATTAAAAGCACGTTCGAACCTCTCGACAAGGTCACGCAACTCGGCATCAAGCACTGCTACTTTTTTCCCTTCAGCTACCGTCCTGATTATTACCCCGAAATTTTTAGGTTTTATGCTCGCAATAAGAGCTTTCAGCCTGTTTTTCTCCTCAACACTTTCTATCTTGGTTGAAACAGAGACCTTATCCGAGAAAGGAAGGAGGACGAGGTTTCTCCCTGCGAGGGATATTTCTGAACCCAACCTGGGACCCTTTGTTGAAATTGGTTCTTTGGTTACCTGTACGATAACTGTCTGCCCTGTTTTCAATACATCAGATATTTTACCTTCTTTATTTATGTCCTGTTCATTCTTAAACTTATGAACAGGAATCATCCTGCCTTTTCTTCTCAGGGCTATATCATAATATTTATGTAAAGACCGGAATTGGGCTCCCAGATCCAGGTAATGAAGGAAAGCGTCACGCTCATATCCTACATTGATAAATGCGGCGTTCAGTCCGGGCATTATTTTTTTTACTTTTCCAAGGTATATATCACCAACAGCAAATTTGATATCTTTCTTTTCCTTGTTGAGCTCAACCAGTTGTTTCTGCTCTAGCAAGGCAATGGAAATTTCCTTCGACCCAGAATCAATTATTAAATCCTTGCTTATCACATTTAGGAAATATAGATCATTATTAATATGTGTGATTTATAAATATACTAAACCTAAAGATCAGACAATCTTTAGGTTTAATATTTTCTATACGACCCAGGAGAAGAAAAAACTATTTCCTCTTCTTATGCCTGTTTTTCTTCAAGCGCTTCTTGCGCTTGTGGGTAGCCATCTTATGTCTTTTTCTTTTTTTTCCGCTTGGCATCGATTAATTACTTAATGTTGTTCTTAACCTTATTAATAAATGACTTTGAAGGTTTGAAAGCCGGAATAAAGTGTTCAGGAATAATTATAGTTGTGTTCTTAGAAATATTCCTTGCTGTTTTCTTTGCCCTTTTCTTGACAATGAAACTACCAAAACCTCTCAAGTATACGTTGTTACCATCAACCATTGATTCTTTTACTGAGTTCATAAACTCCTCAACTGTTCTCTGAACAGTTACCTTCTCAATACCAGTTTTCTTGGCAATTTC
>DOZA01000071.1 GCA_003518245.1 Bacteroidales bacterium
CCATTGTGATAGTTGTAGATGTCCAGGGAGGTGTGGCTCTACGGGAAGCTTGTCAAATAAAGGATCACTTCCTCTCTTCCTTGGTTTGATATCATAACTTCCCTGGTGTGCCAGGTAGTTCATATAACGCAATATTGACAAATAGTTCTCTTCAAGTATAGCTGTATCACCATAGTAAACAAATTGATACCACGGCATTAAAACAAATGATGAACTCCATATCAGGTCTTCACATCTTCCGGGCCTGGGAATTATGAATCCGACCAGTCCGTCAGGGAACTGCTGGTCACGGAAATCCCTGAACCACTTGGTATAGAACCTGGGCATATTCATATTCAACATTGCCTCCTGTGCCGTCATAAGAGCATCTCCTCCCCATCCCTGCCTTTCAGGTCGCTGGGTATCATCCGTGGGAACGCCCATCTGTAAATTTGAACGCTGGGACTGTACTGTACACAGGTGTATCAGGTTAATAAGTTCATTGCTGCACAAGAAGCTCCCTGAAGGTTCAACAGATGCATGAACAAAACAGCCTTCCATGTCTTCCATATCTGGTTTGCCTTTAAAGCCTGTCACCTCAACATATTGAAAGCCATGATAAGTGAACCCGGGTTCATATGTTTCAACACCTATACCTTTACATATATAATGATCTTCCTGTTGAGCAGCATTGGCACTCGAAGGGTCAATTATTCCGTCAGGATGCACCTGTTCTGCATAACGCAGTTTTATTTCGGTACCGGCTGCCTGTCCTGAAATCTTAAAACGGACCCAACCGGCAAAATTCTGACCAAGGTCGAAAACGAAAGTGCCAGGCCTTACTTCAGACACTGACACCGGTTTAATAATTGAAATGACCATATTGGGTTCATGCATAGCCGATGCCAGTCTGCCCCCCGGGGAAGCAACAGTGTTAACTTCACTCCATGAGCTGTCGTTATATCCGGCAATGTCCCATCCTTCCTGCTCCAGGCGCGCATCATAATATTCACCGTCATAAATACAATTAAATGTTACCGGACCCCATGATGATTTCCAGTTACTATTGCTAACTACTGTTGATCTACTCCCGTCTGTATATTCTATCTCTATCTGCATTATAAAGCGGGGTGATCCGTACCATGGTGTCCTCCAGCCCCAGTATTTTTTCTGCGCGTTAAACCATCCGTTACCTAAAATAACGCCAATAACATTTTCCCCATTAACAATCTGATCTGTAACGTCATATGTGTCATATAATATTCGTTCGCGAAAATTAGTCTTTGAAGGAGAAAGAATATTACCACCTGCTTTTTCCCCATTCAGGCTAAGTTCATAAAATCCCAGGCCTGCAATAAACAGTCTTGCACGCCTGATGTCTTTCTTAACACGGAATTCATGACGAAAAATAGGTGACCGGGGATCATGTTCAACTTCATCCAGTTCGGGGAAAGTGCTTCTGCCTAAGAAAGCATTCACATCAGCTTTAATCTCATTTGCCTCTCCCCTTCCTATCCAATCTGCTTTCCAATCCTCTTTTTTCAATAATCCTGTATTGAACTTAGCTGCTTCAGTCCAGGGATGCATTTTCCCTTTTTCATCACGGATACGCACTTTCCAGTAATATTCCCTGTTACTTTCAAGTTTCTCGCCACCATACCTTACCTGCACAGACTGGTTTGATTTAACAATCCCGGAATTCCATACATCACCCTCATCCCTGTCGAGCATCTTCCTGTCTGAAGCCACAATAATATGATATGCACTTTGGCTGTGTCCTCTGTACCCAGGGTCTAAAAGCCATGTGAACCTTGGTCCTGGAATATCAACCGCAAGAGGAGACGGGTCATATTCAACAAGAAGGTCGGCATCATGTCTTGTTGTCAGCCATTCACCGTAATATTGTTCCATTCTTTCAAGCTGGGGATAGTAACTTCTCCCATCCTGTGCAAAAGCGCCTGGTGCACCAATAATCATTACCAGTATCAACAAAGAAGAAAAAGATATGTAAAGATTATTTTGCTGTAATTTTATCCTTTTATCCATATATATTATGATATGTATTTTTATTTTCAATATAAAATTATAAATTATGAATGAATTATTTTTTTTTACCACTATGGAATAGTTATGAATAATTTTATAAACTTGCACATGATCGCATTAATGAGTAAGCTGTTAATTAAAGCATCCCTTTTCATTTTTATATCTGTTGCATCAGCATACAATACATGGGCACAGGAAAAGGTCTTTCCGGGAGCTGACTCAACCACTCCTTCTTTAGCCCATTATTTCACATGGATAAATAACACCAAGGGAGGGGCATCGGAGGAGCAGACAAAAATAAATCTGGAATTTTTCAGGTGGTTAAATGAAGAATATGGAATGCAACTTGACATATATGCTTTTGATGCTGATATTCTTGACGGCGGCGGACAGTATGTTAACCTTGATGATGAAAAATTCATACGTAATTACCCGAACAGTTTTGGTCCTGTAAGCAGGATAGCATCTGAAATGGGGATCAGACTGGGTGTCTGGCTTGGCCCCGATGGTTATGGAAATACAGCGGAGGAGGAGAAACAGAGAACGGATATGCTTATAACCTTATGCAGGGATTTTAATTTCAGGTTATTCAAGATGGACCTGATGCTTACACAGTTAAGGCCTGAAAAGCAGGACCCCTTTATCAATGCCATGAAAGAGTGCCGCAAATACACACCTGACCTTATCGTTCTCAACCACAGGGTTGATTTTGGAAGAGCCGCTCCTTATGTTACAACTAATTTATGGAATGGTGATGAAACATATATTGACGTACACATGACCAATAATCAAACGGCAACCCATAACAGGGTAGCTGCAATATCAAGAGGACTTACACCTGGGTTGGAAAGGATGCTTGAAGATCATGGTGTTTGTTTATCATCATGCCTTGATTACTGGGAAGATGACCTGGTTATGCAGGCTTTTAACCGTTGCCTTCTGCTGGCTCCTGAATTATACGGTAATCCCTGGTTCCTCCGCGATGACGAGTACCCAAGACTCGCCCGCCTTTTTAATATTCACCGCCGGCACCGGGATATATTAATCAATGGAATGGTACTGGATGAAGAACAATATGGAAAATTCGCAGTTTCAAGGGGAGATGATAATACACGTTTTATAACACTGAGCAATATATCATGGGAAACAAAAAGTTATGAACTTGCCCTGGATGAATCCATAGGCTTAAAATATGGTAAGAAGATAAAACTGGTCCAGTACCACCCCTTTGAAGAATATAAAGGTGAGTTTAACTATGGGGACAGAATAAATATAGAAGTATATCCGTTCAGAACAGCTCTCTTAATGGTTGCACATTCCTTTCCGGAGGAGCCCATCATAAGTGGTTGTGCTTACATAATGGTTCAGAACATCCCTGGAAAAGATGTCAGGATAAAACTATTGGGTTACCCCGGATCAAAAAGTACAATAAGCCTGCTAAACAATAAAAATAAGTTTAAAGAGGCACAAATTGAAGGTAAAGATATTCCGGGCCTTCCGGCTGGAGAAAAAGTAAGTATTTCATTCAGCGGTAAGCCATTAAAAGAACCATGGCATCGGAAATACGGAGACCTCAAACCTACCCCTGTGCCCAAAGATGCGGAAGCTCTTTATGAAGCTACCTGTTTTGCAGCTGACAATAACGCCCTTGAAGTAAGGTCCCTGCAAAGGTCAGGACCTTCAGCGATACCGCAGGTTAAAGCTGCCAGGAACGCATTCTTCGAACAAGACGTTTTTATAAAAAAAGGTGTATGGGATAAATTCCTCTTTGATAATGATTTTAATACATCATTTAACATACTCCACCGGCAAAAGGATTTTGAAGGGGGAGCACTCAGGATTGATCTTGGAAGGGATACTGATATTGACAGATTAATAATTTCTTTTGATAGTGTTCAGACAGCTACCTCGTTTTTTAATAATAATAATTTGCTGGCTGAAGTTTCACAAAATTTAAAACAATGGACACCTGTTCCAATCACATTGTCGGGCTGTGAAATAATCCTGAAAGTGGATGTGCAAGGTAAAACTATAAGATACTTCAGATTATCGAAAGCTCCATCCAGAATTAATGAAATCACAGGCATATATAATGGTTTACCGGTTGACCGGACAGGATGGAGAGCCTCTAACCTTTTTACACCGTACAGCCAGAACAGGGCATCCAGTGCATGGACTTATTCTTTCAGACTGGATGAAGCTGCAAAAGGCAGTTATTTAGCCGTTGCTATAGAAGGACGTCATGAAAAAAAAGGTGTTTATGCTACCCTGAGAGTAGGAAACAATATTATCGGCGCGAAAAGGAGAAGTCCCTCCTTCCTTGCAAATGTATGGGAGTATCGTGTCCAGACCAGGGAGAGCAACTATACATATTATTTCCCGGTTACAAAAGAAATGACAGGCAAAACCATAGAGGTTGTTGTCCTCGGACTAAACAACAAAATAAAGGATCTGCATCCCGAAGTTTGGATTACTGCCTACCCTATCCCCTTCAAAGAGAAGGAACTTGTCCTTAAATGATATTTCTTTTTCAGAGTACGTCCTTTATATATCATTAAATATCTGATTATCCATGCTGTGAGACTATACGCATTATTAAAAGATTTTATGATAAAGATAGAATTAAGCATACCATTCCCTTTTTCTGCTAAGGTCACTATTTAATATATCAATAGCTATATTAATGTCCTGCACCCCCTGCCAGTCGAACATGCCAACACAAATAAAATCAGCTCCTTTCTCAAAGGCATATCTGAATCCGTTTTCAGGAGGTATTGATCCTGCTGCCAGCACTTGAAAGCCAAAAATCTGCCATATAATATTTTTGTAGTCTCTCAAATATTTTCTTCGTCTTATAATATTCTCTTTAAAGATCATTCACATAATAGAGGTAAAGCATCCGCTATTTCTTATTCATTCCCGGCAGTTCCTGTATAAGTATCAGGGAACCTCGCATCCACCTGCTTCCACCATGATTGAAGTTTATTATACAGGCTGTCCCTTATTACCGGCCTGGTATTAGTTAGATTTGTCTTCTCCCCAATATCATTATTGAGATCATAGAGCTCCATTCTGTTATCATTAAAAAAGACAATAAGTTTATAATCGCCATCCCTGATAGCACTTCCGGGCCTTCCACCTTGGTTTGAACGGTGCGGATAATGAAAATAGCATTCGTTATGTACTTTTTCAGCCTTATTTTTCAAAAGAGGGACCAGGCTTCTCCCGTCGGTATGCAGCTCAGGATGTAAAGGCAATCCGGCCATCTCAAGTATTGTCGGATAAAAATCCATTGATGTTATTACCGCATCTGAAACTTTTCCTTTATCTGTTTGACCGGGCCATTTAATTATAGCGGGTTCTCTTATACCTCCCTCATAAAGCCATCCTTTTCCCGTTCTTAAAGGGGTATTTGCTGTGGGTCTTCCTTCAGAAGTTGACAATCCACCGTTGTCTGAGAAGAATATTACAATTGTATTATCTTCAATACCCATCACCCTGAGTTTATCAAGCACTTTTCCAACAGCCATATCCATTGATTCAACCATGGCAGCATATGTAGGATGATCCTGCATCTTCCTGTATCCAACAGACCTGCCCCCGATCTGATCCTGTCCAAAGCGTTCTTCATCGCTTAAACCCAGATTGGTTTTCTTATCAATGTATTTACCAAGCCTTGTTTCAGGCGCACAGAAAGGCGCATGAACTGAATAAAATGACAGATACAGAAGAAAGGGGGTTTCAGCGTTCTTATCAATAAAATCAACAGCTTCATCTGCAAGCCTGTCTGTCATATATTCACCTTCAGGCCCATTAGTCAGGTTTGGTATATCCCATGGGGAAAAGTATTTATTAGGAATATAAAGTCCTCCACGCCAATGACCAGCAATATTTATATCAAATCCCTGCTTGTCAGGCCAGAACTTATCTTCGCCTTCCCTGTTGTTCAGATGCCATTTACCAAGAAAAATATTTTTGTAACCGGCTTCTTTCAGCAATTCAGGGAAAAGCACCTCTTCGAGTGGTAAATTATGCAGGTAATCCGGATTTCCGGGACCTCCAATCCATTGTGTAAGGTTAAGGCGGGCAGGGCTCTTACCTGTCATAATAGAAGCTCTTGTAGGGGAACAAACCGGTGAAGCGGCATAAGCCTGTGTAAAACGCACTCCCTCACCAGCCAGCCTGTCAATATGAGGCGTTTCATAAAAAGTACTTCCGTTAACCCCGATATCTCTCCATCCCATATCATCAACAAGGAAAAAAACAATATTAGGTTTGATATCTTTTTCAATAAGTTTGCAGGCCGGAGTTATTAATAATATGACCATTGTAAGGATCATAGTTATATAAGGTTTCTTCCTGATCATTTTATTCCATTTTTATATTTCTATAAATAATCCATTAATGTTTATCACAAGGTAACCACACTTTCATATGACCGGAAACCCTGTTACACCACGAATAATATGGTACAGCCGTAAAATCTATTACCTCATCCGTGGTAGGAAGTGAAGCAAAGCCTTTAATCACGACAATTCCCCCAAGCAAATCCTCAGCATATTCAGATTTCATTTCCCGTGGGATAAGTAAGGCCTTGCCAGTTGTATCAAAGTATTTTTCATTATCAACTTCTTCAAGGCAGTATATCACAGGTCCCCTGCTTATAACTACTTTACCGGACGCATCGCTTATTTTCGAGCTTCCTGAAATAAGTCTGATATGCATCGGTAGTGAAAGTTCGATAATATCTCCTTTTTTCCATATCCGTTCAATAACCGCATATCCATCTCTGGTAATAATATCATCCCGTTCAATCCCATTTACTCTAAGTATAATATCTTCATCCGTTTCATTGGTATTATTAACATAATTATATAAGTCACCGGATAAAAACTCTCCTCTTGCCCAGCCGGGGATTCGTAAATATAATTTAATATTTGAAGGTGTTTCCGGATTAACTGTGATCTTAATATAACCATCCCATGGATAACGAGTCTGCTGCTTAATCATTATTTTCATACCATTTAATAAAATATCAGCTTCACTGCCAACGAAATGATTAATATATAAATCAGAATCGCTTTTTGCATAAATATAACTTCCTATTTCAGGAAGGAACCTCACCATATTACTGGGACAGCACCCTGGTTCATACCATGGTCGGCGCCTGTTTTTTCCCTCTGATTCAAGAGGGTTGGTATAAAAAAACAGGTTTCCTTCAAGTGATACACCAGATATTCCTGCGTTATACATAATCAGTTCCAACAGATCAGCATATTTTGTGTCACCATGTAAAAGTGTCATTCTCCTGTTCCAGAACGCCAGTGCTATTGCAGAACATGTTTCACAATAAGCTTTATCGCCAGGCAGCATGTAAGAGGTGCCAAATCCTTCATCATGAAACTGGCGGGTACCTATTCCTCCTGTTACATATAATTTTTTCTGAACTATGTCATTCCATATAGAGTCCAGAGCCGGAATATATTCATAGGATCCTGTCTCATGAGCTATATCTGTCATTGCCGAATATAGGTATGCTGCCCTTACTGCATGGCCTATTGCATAATATTGCTTTTCTACCGGAAGGTGATCCTGCCTGTATGACGGATGTCTCCACCTGCTGGGTTTACCTGCGTTGGGATCAAAATCGGGCGGAATAGTATCTTTAGCCATCCTCACCGGATTGCCCCTTTCTGCGACAAAGAACTCAGACAGATTTAAATAATTCTTATCACCGGTTACCTTATAGAGCTTATAAAGAGCCAATTCTATCTCCTGATGACCGGGCACTTCAATTCTTTTTCCGGGGCCGAAGACCGAATCTATATGATTGGCAAACCTAATGGCAGCATCCAGCAATTTTCTCTTGCCTGTTACCCTGTAATAAGCAACTGCAGCCTCGAACATATGACCTGCACAATAAAGTTCATGTTTACGTTCAATATCCACCCACTTCATTGAGGGGTCATTAATGGTCCAGTAAGTATACAGGTACCCATCCTCCTGTTGGGCATCAACGATCCTGTCGATCAGGTTGTCTGTAAATTCTTCCAGCTCATTATCCAGTGTATGATGAAGCGCATATGCAACACCCTGTATTATTTTATATACATCTGAATCACTTGCTGCAGTACCTTTATGCTCTCCTTTCATTTTACCTGCCGCAATATCAAAATTATCGAGGGAATGGGAACATTCATTGAATACAGAGGGTATTCCGTTTTCCCTGTTCAGGTTAATTTTAGGGCTCCAGAAATTATCATTTATATTTACATCCAGAAATGAAATCTGTTCGAGGTATTTTACCTTTTCGGACTGGTCTGTGTTAGTCTTCCCATTTTGATCACTAACGCAGGACATAATAAACAGGCAAATGATAAAAGCAAGCTTTTTCATAAAAACTGATATTAATACATTTCTCATAATTCTCTTTTATGAAATTATTAAGTTACCAATTAAGCTATTTTATGTAAAAAAGACAGCTTTTAAAGGTATTTTTTGGAAACAGCTCTCAGGATAACAGGCCGTATTTAATATAATTACTTTCGGGTAAGCATCCTGAATTCAGGATTATCAACCCAGCCGGGATCGCGTGCATTAATGCCTTTCTTTTCGAAATCGCCTATATCTGATTTTGCCTGTTCAGCATATTCAGTCAGCCCGGCAACTACCTCAGGGTATTTATCAACCAGGTTTACCGTCTCTGCAGGATCAGTTTCCAGGTTAAATAATTCTGCCTCGGCTTTTTCTACCTTCCTTGTCCAGCCATATTGTCTTTCTTCCATTGGCAGGAATAATTTCCATTTTCCTGACCTTACAGCCTGCAACTGGGACATGAAATAGTAATAAAAGACTTCATGAGGACTTGCAGCGCCTTCTTCACCAAAGATTAAGGGTGATATATCCCTGCCATCAATGACCCTGTCATCAGGTACCTTCACCCCAGATATATTTGCTAATGTCGGAAGAATATCTATTGTACTTGTTAGCTCATTGCATTTCCTCCCGGAAGGAACTACCCCGGGCCACCACACAACACAGGGTTCCCTCATCGACCCCTCCATTATACCACATTTACCTCCTGAGAAAGGAGCATTGCTTCCTGACCTTGTTGCCCCGTTGTCAGAGCTAAAAATAACCATGGTATTTTTATCAAGTCCAAGCTCTCTTATTCTCTTTAGTATATGACCTGTTGACCAGTCAATCTCTTCAATTGCATCTCCGTATTTACCGTTATTTGATTTCCCCTTGAACTGTGGGCTTGCATGGAGAGGGTAATGAGGCATGG
>DOZA01000118.1 GCA_003518245.1 Bacteroidales bacterium
CGTTGTCTTCGTTGTACTTGTTCCAGTAATATTCACTACCACGGCTACCACCACCATACTTATTCTGGTAGTAAGGGAGGTAAGGCATTACATCGACGGTCATGGCTGAAGAAACTTCAACACCAAGACCTTTGGATTTTGATCCTCTTTTTGTGGTTACGACAATGACACCATTAGCACCTCTTGCTCCGTAAAGTGCCGCAGCATTCGCACCTTTCAAAACAGAGATCGATTCAATGTTACTGGGATCAATATCCAGCGCACCATTACCATAGTCTGCTCCGCTCCAGGCATCCTTATCTGATTCAAAATTGATAAAAGGGGTTCCGTCTACCACCCACAGGGGTTGACTGTTCGTAAAAGAACCTTCTCCCCTGATCACGATACGCGAAGCACCACCCACGGCACCGGTAGCATTCGTGATTTGCACACCTGCAACCTTACCTGAAATGGCATTTACAATGTTGACAGGTTTTACTTCAGACATTTCTTCGCTGCCCACATCCTGAACTGCATAGCCCAGTGTTTTCCTTTGTCTTGATATGCCAAGGGCCGTCACTACCACATCATCTATCCCAACAAGCTCTGGAGTCATAATAACATCGTAATTATTCCTGTTGGCTGTTACCCTGACTTCACTGGCTTCCATTCCCATAAATGATAAGTCAAGAATGGCAGTTTCTTCACTCAGGCTGAGTGAAAACTTACCATCAGCATTAGTAATAACACCAATAGTTGTTCCCCTGATCACCACAGCAACGCCAGGTAATGGAGAACCATCCTCGGAAGAAGTCACTGTTCCCGTAATTGTACGCTCTTGCGCAAACAAGCATACAGAAATTACCATAAGCATGCTCATTAATACTAATAGTCTTTTTTTCATAAGTTTTTAATTTAATATTAGGAAATTTAGATTTAAGAGTATTATTGATTTTAAGATTTAAGAATAATTTTAATAAAATATTAACATTGTTAGTTTGTTTGGGTAGAATACTAATATATTTTTAATTTTTAATAATATTTAATAATGAATTATAAATCAGTATGTTTATAGTATCATATAATTATAAATCTTATATAAATATTTATAAAATCATTATGAAAAAAACTTAATATCAGTGATATATATAATTTACCAGGTTTATTGGTTTATATATATATTCAATGGTAAAAATAAATAATAATTATTATTTTTCAAAGAATAGGAATAGTTTTAAGGTTATAAAAAAAAAATAGTGAGAAATGCATCAGATAATACTGTTAATTAAAAACAGACAATTAAAGTAATATTTATTAATAGTCTGATTTATAACTTATTTATTCAATAATTAATAATATAGTTAATGTTAATGTTTAAAACATTATTAAACTATTTTAAGGAAAAGAGAATAATGTAATTATTTTCTGGCAGGAGGCACGGAAGCCGAATGGAGTATTATTTATTTCAATTTGAATCAAAATATGTTTTGTAGTTTAGGCCTCCTTTTTCATTTATCATTTTAAAGATTATCCTGGGGGTTTTCCACGGACTTTCATCAGGGGCGATTATAACGTGCAGAAAGCCACCTGAAGGCTGATATGATGAATATGGTTGAATAACGAGTTTAGCTTCAGGGTCGGTGCTTTTAGGATCGCCCGGATTGCGGCCCATGCGTGAGTTTGCATCAACAAATGGTCCTGATGAGAATTCACTGTATCCAAATTGCGCGTCTATAGAATGATATTGCCAGTGTCTGTCACCTGTGATAAAGAAAAGATTGTTAAGTGGTATATTGTTGCTTTTAAGCCATTTAAAGAAATTATCTCTTTCTGTTCTGAAGCCTTTCTGGTTAACATGATTGTCAGATTTGTAGGAATCATCCGGGCCAATCATAGGTGTAGGTGAGATTATTAACTTAAAAACGGCATCACTCTCAAGTATGGTTTTCTTTAACCATTTTTCCTGCTTCTCGCCCCAGATGGTTTTCTCCTGACCGTCGGGCATACTGTTCGGGCTCCTGTAATCGCGGCCCTCAAGGATCCATATCTGTGCCTCTTTTGAAAGCCTGTAAGTACCGTAGGTAACAGCATTCTTGTCATCAGGGTTTGCAACAGGCAATTGTTCTTTATGGATCTTAATGCCCAGCTGATGAGAAGGGAGCCTTTCCCCGGTTGTATCAGAATCATTATACCTGTAATCATGGTCGTCTTTCTCCCAGTATGATGCCATCGAAGACAACATTTCAACCATACGTGGCTGACCTAATTGCAGGTGAAAATAATTACGCATTGTTTTAGCATTCACTCCCTGTCCGAAAGGCATATAATTGGAATCATAATAAACATTGTCTCCTGTTCCGACAAAAAAGTCAGGTTTAAGTATGGTTACAGTTTCTGCGGCAGGGTATCCAAGTTCTTTTTCCACCCCCATAAATCTTCTTCCCGGTTGATGATAGAACTTGTCATAATTCATCCCGGTGGTTACAACAAAACTTATTGTCTTCGAAATATCCGCTCCCCCGAGGGTCCTGAATTCACATAAATTGCCTGTACGGTACTCCCTGGTATTACGGCCATACTGTAACCTGTACATATACCTGGTATCAGGTTTAAGGCCATTCAGTGGTATTTTTATAATATAATCATTCTCAGCTACTGCTTCCTGCCATTCTGTATATATTGCATTTTTTACATCATTTGTGTATACCATGAACCGTGCCCAGCCATGGCATCCGACATAGTCATTATTGAATTTCCAGTTAGTGAGGGTAAGGCGGGTCTGAAGCAATACAGAATTTTCTGTAACCATACCAGCCATTTCCCCCTGGGCATGCTCAGGATGGGATAGAAGGCTCAGAAGTAATTTTTCTTCTTTCTTGTTTTGTCCGTATATACAAATACCGGTAATTAATAACAGAAACGCAATGCTTTTAAGTTTTTTTATCATGATTTGAAAAAATTTTAATGATAATCAGAAAATACTTATACGATTCTTGATTCGAAGTTAAATAACTGGCAAAAGTCTTCCAGTTCATTTACATAGTCACCGTAAAAGAATAACTGGTGGAAACCAGGGAATGACAACACATCATGTCCTCTGTCAAATTTTACTTTAACTGAAACAACGCAGCCACCCGATGGGGGCACGCTCATATTATCTACTACCGTACCTGATGATATTAATAATTGGGAACGCTTTTGTTTTGTGCCGTCAGCAGGTAAAAAATCCATGGATGTTATTTTCTGACCTTTTTTCCATATTGTACGTGGCACTGCATCCCTGTTCCCGTGATGATGCATTATTATAAAAGGCTCAGGTGGAGATGAAAAGCCGTTTAAGCGGGTAGGACATGAGCAATGGGCTCCGATGATCGTGTCATCCGAGGTGTCGGCGACAGGATCCTGCTGGAAGCCGGGTCTGTCAAACAGATACTGTACCATTATCTGGGATGCAATAGCACCTGTATCTGCTTCACATGCAGCAGGTATTCCATCATCATTCATTTTTGACCAGGATATACAGGGCAGACTTATATCTTTATCTGCAAGTGCTCCGAGGCAGTCCATTGAAATTGCATCGGCATTCTCATCCATAAGAATCTTTCCGGCAACCAGGTAGCTTTTTATCCCATTTATTACATCATCACGGGTAGCTTGCCTTATATCACGGGCCTGGCCAATAT
>DOZA01000284.1:0-3971 GCA_003518245.1 Bacteroidales bacterium
ATGATTTAACTAAAGATGATTTATTGAATATTATAGAGACTGATCAGCGTGTTACAGCACGGCGTATGGCTGAAAAAGAAATACAAAAAAGAGGATAATGATTATACAAAGCAAAAAATTCCCGGATCGCATTCGTGAGGTGACTATTGAAGAATGGCACAAGATGCAAAGAATACAAATATCACGGCGCTTTCGTATATTATCAAACCGCGATCTTGCACCTGCCAAAAAGATAGAAGATCCCGGCGATGTTATTAATTATATGGGTGATAATATTAAAAAGCCGGAAGTGAAAAAGATATATGATGAAGATAAAAAAATTCCTGAAGATGAGATTATTGATTATAATACTATGTTAAAATCAGATCTTATTAATGAATGTGAGAGAAGAAGTATTGAGCTAACCGGCAAAGAATTAAAGATTGAATTGATTGAATATTTGAATAATAAATAAATTGTAAGATGGATGAAAAAACTATCTTAATTGGCGTTTTGACTAAAACGTTAAACAAGTCTGAGCAGGAAGTCACCGAGCTGCTTTATCAAGGGGAAGGTGAGAATATAGAATTACGAAAGACTATCATGGATGATATTCTCGCTCTTGATTCGAAGAGAGTTGCGAATATTAAGAAAAATACTCCTGTCGATAAAGAACGGCTGGATAATGAGTATAAGCGTGGACAGAAGGAAACGCTTGATAAGTTTGAAAAGTCTGTACGTGAGAAATATTCTTCTGAGAGTGAAAAAAAGGGTGTGGAGCTTATAGATGAGATTATTTCATCTAAACAAAAAGCGTCTAAATTGACTGATGATGAAGTTAAGAAACATCCCCTTTACGTCGATCTTGAGAAAGACCGGGTGACGAAGGATGAACATGAGAGGGTGATAAAGGAATATGATGATTATAAGAAAAAGATTGAACGAGAGAATAAATTTGTTTCGATTAAAGAGCGTGCAAGATTAAAGCTTCAGGAAATGAAACCTATCATATCAGATAATGCATTAGTAGCAAAAACACGCGAAGAAGATTTTTTGCGTAAGTTTGAGATTTATGATTATCAGGTTGATGGTGATAATATCCTGGTTCTTAAATCTGATGGTACACGTCTTGAAGATGGACATGGCAATCCATTACCATTCAATAATCTTATTGAAAATATTGCTGCCAATAATTATGATTTCCCGCTACAAGATAAAAAGGGCGGAACCGGCGGCAATGTTGATGGAGATGGCAAACCATTACATATAACTATTCCCAAAACACCTGAAGAATATAGTCAGGCAATCGCTAATGCTCAAAATTTAGATGAAAAAATTGCTATCAAAAAAGCCTATCATGCCCAGGAAGGTAAGTAGAACTTTTTAAAGCAATTTTAATATGAGTATAGCAGCAGGAGTATTCTCCGAAACTTCACTTGTGGATATACAGGTGAAGATAGATGAAATATGGGCTGACGCAATCCAGAAACAGGATTATGTCGCCAATGTAGATGTCGTCAAGGCTATTATAGCCAATCAGACGGCAGTAATCAGTGATCTTAAAGGTTATAAAGACCGCACAGTAGATATAGGCTGGATTAATGCTTGTGAAATAGATGATCAGGCATGTCAGGTATGTACTATCGACGGTGATGAGCTTTCTACTAATATAGCAGAAAAAACCCTCACCACATGTCGTGAGGCACCTTTCAAAGTTGAAGAAGGTGTTTTTCGTTCTAATATGTTCGATCATGAGGAAGTTATCGCCAAAGGATTTCTGGCAGCAGCACAACGGCTTGATGAATATTGGGCAGCTGCAGCAGTAGCTTTTCTTAATGCCGCAGCAGGATCCAATGCTGTAACTACCGGTAAAGGTACAGTAGCAGCAGGTGGCGATACTTATGTCATTCCCGGATTCTGGGATGCCGGACTTATGGCTTACATGAACCGTGTAGCAATAGGTAACAGGTTTGTTAATCCTTATCTGGTATCAGGAAATAATCTTTATGAACAAGTGTGGAACGCTAAATATGAACGTGGCCAGGCAGGTGATGAAAGTAAAGTATTGAAATTTGGTAGTCTTCCTATCTATTTTGATCTTTTCAATATTGATGCAGTAAATGGTGAAGATATAGTAACTTATATGTTACATCGTGGCGCAGCAGCTTTTGTTACTAAGAATTATTATAATAAGAGAGTAGAGGGCATGGATGAACATCGTTGGAGTATGCCTTCAAAAAATCTCCCCGGTGTACGTTATGATGTACATTATAAAAATAATTGTGATGCACAGGGTGACACTGATGCTTTTACACATCAGTTTAAGCTTGTAACCTATGGTGATTATTTCATTAATCCCACTGGATGCACCGATACACGTACTGGCGTTTTGAGGTTTATTTGTGGTGAAGAAAGTTAGCAGAAAGAGGTTACACCTGTAACCTCTTTTAAAATATAACATTATGTTATATTAATAATGAAATTTGCTTCTTAACTTTACAAAAAATAAACGCTATGAGTGTGATCACTACGTCTATCTATGATTGTTATGAATATATCATAGGTCTGAGCCATACTGAAGGCGATTGTCATGATCCAAAGACAGGTTTTTTGCTTGATTATAATACTTCTTATTCAGGTCTTTATCTTGATGATTTATTACCATTAAGCCGTGTTGAGAGCCTTGAGAAAAATGTCGAGAATGTATGGTATATCCTTAATCAATGCCGCGACAGGGGCATAAAACGATTTGTTTCTGATGCGCAAGCTGCCCTTATGGCTAATTATCAATTACGCAATCAGCCTTATAATGGTATAATAGGGCGCATAAAACATACTAAAGACCGTACACTTAATGCGACTTATGCGGGCGTACAGTTTTATTGCAAAGATTATCGCGGGGCGATGCTTACGATTAATAATATAGGTACGATAATGAATTATACCGGCGTGGTTGATGTTACCGTATATGATAATATCGGCAATAATTATGGCCCTTATACACTTAATTGTGTTACCGATACATTAACATTAAATACAATCACGCCACTTGAATTACCGCTACATAATGATTATGTCGAGAATATAAGATATTATTTTATGTATAAGCTTGCCGGCAATGCGCCGCGTAATAATGATCTGCATTGTAATTGTGGATCTGTGCGCCCTGTCTTTAATCCTAACCGTCCATATTTCACAAAGAGTTTTGGTGGTCGCTTTAATTGGGCTAATTATGTTATGATAGGAGGCTGTGAGACAGATGAGCTTGATTTTGATGAGAACGATTATGGGGCATGTAATTATATGAATGGTCTGATATTCGATGTTGAATTGCGCTGTCATATATCAAAAATGCTCTGTGATGAAGATCTTAATTATGAGGGTGACCCGATAGCTATGGCAATAGCTTTTGCTGTTTTATATGCTTCAGGCATAGATGTTATAGAAAAGATTTTTTCTGATCCACGCCTTAACCTGACTAAGATAAAGGATAAAGAATACCTGGCGGTGAGGCAGAAAGAATTTGAGGCTCTCTATAAGGAAAAGATAACTTATATAGCCAATACTATTGATATACGAAAAACAGATTGTATCCTTTGTCGTAATACGGGGCCTACACCTCATAGAAAACCACTATTAGTATGACACTTGAACAGGCCATAACAAAAATAGACCAATTAAAAAAAAAGGTTGCAACTGATCTGCCAAAAAAGATAGTGCAGATAGCAAGTGTTGATATTGCTGCGATGATAGCTGACAGAGTGGTAAAGACGCAAACAAATTTCAGGGGTAATAAGTTTAGTAGATATTCAACCAGACCAATGCTTGCATCCGGCACGACAATAAAAAGCCGGAGAGTATGGGAGGCTCTGGCTTCATCAAAAAATAAACGCCGGGAGCTTGATTGGGTAACTATTAAAAGAGGAGGTAAGAATATTCATCTTTTTGAGATAAAAGGTGGGTATGCTGAATTGCGAAAGATCGAGGGTTTT
>DOZA01000284.1:3978-8790 GCA_003518245.1 Bacteroidales bacterium
TTAATATAATAGCAGCTAATAAGAATGAGGAAAAATTCTTACATGACCATGTGAATAGGATATTACAGGGATATATTAAAGAACTAAAATTAAACTGATGAATGCGAGAATAGCAGAATTATTACGTGACCAGATTGATGATCTTAATTTTGTTGAGCGCACAGCAGGGCTTGTACGCAGCTTGCCGATGAAGATAGAGACAGAGGATGGTGCGGTGACAAAAAATATACCTGTTGCATTAAATAATGAAACGCCATGTGAGCCTGAAGAGATGATGGCCCTGGTTCCGGATTCTGATAAGATGAGCATAATATTTTTTGAGGATGGCGGCATAAATATCACACGGCGCGATTCATGGTATATCCACTGTGAGAGCACATTAACGATGGTAGCATGGTTTAACCTGCCAATGATAAACCCTGATTATACGGATGCAACGCTCCTCATGGCCCATCTTGTGGCAGCGGTACCTAAATATATAGATAATGATGATTTTATTACCCGCATACTTGTTGTGCCTATCGGTGAACTTGATAAGGAGACTGTGTATAGTCAGTATGATCTTGATCTTGCGGAGAATATGTATTTTGCTTTCCCTTATGATTATGCAGCGTTCCAGTTTAATGTGATTTTTGCCATACCGAAAAATTGTCTTGACAAAATAATTATAGATCCTGATGAATGTTTTTTGAAATAAAAATAGCAGTATTTGCCTTTGTTTTTTGCGAGCTTTTAATTACCGAGGGCAATATCTTAGGCTTTTATGGGCAGTTGATTAAACGGTTGCCTGAATGGGCGGCCATGCCACTCGGCCTTTGCGCTAAATGTTTTGCGGGGCAGGTGGCTTTCTGGAGTTACTTTTTTACCTGCTTGCAGTATAATGTATTACAGCATTTATTTGCTGTTGTGTTTACGATATTTTTTACTGAATTAATAGTTGTTATATATGGCAAAATTCAAGTGTAAGCGATGCGATGAAATATTTGAGATAGGCAAAACTGTTAATTACAACAGGTGCAAACATTATTGGTATTGGCTAAAAGATACAAGAAAGATGGTTATACGATGCAAATGTGGAACAGTTAATATACAAAAATTATGAGTGATAAAAAAGAACAACCAAAAAAGGGTAAAGAAACAAAACGATTACCATTAAAAGAAGGGAAATTTTCAGGGAATGGGCATACTTTTACTATCGTTGATACAATGTGTATAGCCCGATGGACACAATTAGAAAATTTCCAGGACCTGCTCGGATGGGGACGCTCATTTGATGATCTTTTTAGACAATTACACAAGGCCTATGAGCTGATGGATGAAGGTAAACAGAATGAGCCGCGTATAATTATTCATAATATCCTTACCGGAATGAAGCAAAAACTTGAACAGCGTTATCATCCTGCTTTGATGTTATGTACACTTTTTATAATACGTGAAGATGAAGATCAGACGATATATAATGAAGAATTTATGAAGGAAAAAATCAAGGACTGGACAATAGAGGGGTATGATATTAATGATTTTTTTCAGCTGGCCTGGACCTTAGTGCCAGGCTTTATAAAACATTATCAAGACGACATGGCCGATACTTTAAATCAGTTGACGCCGGAGCAGTTGGAAGCATTGAGCAAGGAAAAATGAAACGTGATCTGTTCTGGGCAGACATAATAACCAGGGTGGCCCAAAACAGTGCAATGACATATGGTGAATGTAAGCGGTTAGATATAGATGAATTTTTTGTGCTGCTTATGAATTATGAACATAAAATGAAACAGCATGGCAGACGTACTACTGAACATACAAGCGAAAATAAAAGGGCTCGAAGAAAAGCTCGATAAGAGCAATAAGGAGATGCGTAAGCTCGGTGGCGAAAGTAAGAATGCCGAGAAACAGGTTAATAAGAGCTTTACTAATATGCAGACTAAGGTGCGCAAGTTTGCTATGTATTTTGGTGCTGCCCTTGGTGGTGCTGCTGTTGTTGGTGCTATCAAAAAAAGTATTGATGCTATGAAGGAGTTTGAGCAGACTTTTTCTAATGTGCTTACTCTCTTATCAGCAGCTGAACGCAAAAAGTTCGGTGGCTTTCTCAAGGAAGGTAGTATTAATCTGATGCGCAATTATGGTTTTGCTGTCCAGGATGTTAATAAGGCACTTTTTGACAGTATTTCAGCAGGTATCAAGGCAGGTGATAGCATTAAATTTATGAATGAGGCTGCTAAACTTGCTAAAGGGGGTGTCACATCCCTCTCTATTGCTGTCGATGGCATGACTTCTATAATGAATGCTTATGGCTTATCTGCTAAAGATGCAGAAAAAGTAAGTGCGGCCTTTTTTACAGCTCAGAAATATGGCAAATGCTTTGCCAAAGGAACTGAAATATTAATGTTTAATGGCAATATTAAAAAAGTTGAAGATATTATTGTGGGTGATCAATTAATGGGTAATGATAATAAACCCAGAAATGTACTTGCTTTAGGCAAGGGTAGAGAAATGATGTATGAGATAATTATGCGGGATGGAAGTATGTATACTGTTAATGGGAGTCATATATTATCATTGAAAGAAAGATATGGTTATAATAGTAGTAAGAAAAGGATTACTAATATTACTGTTAATGATTATTTAAAAAAGTCGATTTCATTCAAAAGAAGAACTTATGGATATAAACCTCAAATCCCATTGTCTTTTAAAAATCAATATGATCCTAAATATTCATCTTATTTGTTGGGTCTTTGGATAGCTGATGGAAGAAAAGATAATGTTACGATATCTGTAAATAATAAAGATATTGAGATTATGGATTTTTTATATAAGCAAGCATCTGAGAATAATTGCAAAATAAGTATCCGAAATATACAAAAAAATAGTAGCGATATTTCTTTAGTTTATTATAAAAAATCGAATCCCATTAAAAGATATTTAAAAGAATTAGATATATATAATAATAAACATATTCCTCATAAATTGAAAAGTATGTCTATTAAAAATAGGCTTGAATTTCTTGCTGGTTATTTAGATGGAGATGGGTATCTATTAAAAGGGAACACTGTTTGTTATTCATGCTCTTCATCAAATAAATCTATAATTGATGGGATACAATTTATAGCAGGGAGTTTAGGTTTTTCCGCAAAATATAAATATAGAGAAAGATTTGATAAGAGGACTAATAAAATATATCAAGAACATAGTTTAATAATTGGTGGCGACATTGAGAGAATACCAGTAAAACTGAAAAGGAAACAGATTAATTATAAAACCAGAAAATATGATTGGAATATATATAGTTTTAAGGTTAAAAAGGTAGGCGTTGGTGATTACTACGGATTTAATATTGACGGGAATAGATTATTCGTTCTCAATCATTTTAATGTTACACATAATACTACCGTTGAGGAGCTTGCGTCCAGTATTGGTCGTGTTGCTCCGATTATGAAGACTGCCGGCATTTCATATCAGGAAGGATTATCAGCACTTGCATTATTGACGGCTCAGGGTATATCGACTGAGGAATCTGTAACTGCTTTGCGTGCAACCATACAAGCCCTGATAAGACCAACAACACAATCAACTAAAATATTTAAAGAACTGGGTATTGAGACAGGGATAGTTGCTATCCGGAATAATGGGCTTGGTAAAACGCTGCTTGATGTTGCAAAAGCCACAAAGACAGATGCTGATAAGCTTGCTGAATTAATACCTAATGTTCGTGCATTAACTGGTATAGCAGCACTTGGTGAAGAAGCATTACAGAAATATGATGTAATTTTAAAAGAGGTTAATGAAGATTATGGTGATGGCAGCTCACTTGCACAGGCTTATACACTGCAAAGCTCAACACTGGCAGAATCAATTAACAGATTAAAAGGAGCAGCGAGCGCTGCAAAAATAAAGCTTGGTGGGATGTTCGCACCTATTATAAAAGGTTTTGCTGATTTAATTGCGCCAATGCAAGAAACAAGTGAATTACTTATTAAAGAACGTACAGAACTTAATTTACTTATAGGAGCAATAACAAATTCAAGTAACACTCAGGAATCACGATTGAGGCTTATTGAACAATTAAATGTTGAATATCCGGATTTTCTTGAAGGGCTTGATACTGAAAAAGTAAGCAATGAAGAACTTAAAACAGCTCTTGAAGATGTTAATGCTGAATATGAGAAAAAAATACAATTATCAGTTGCACAGGAAATATATGCTTTACAATCAGAAAAACTTGCCAAATTAGCACTTGAAGAAACAAATCTTATTGAAAAACAAAATAAGGTACTTGATAAGAATGCTGATAAATTAATAGGATTACAAACAATCGGGAAAGGAAGGATAGCTATCAAAGCAGGACTTGTACTTGGTATGGTAAATGAAAGTAATGCTTTAGCAAAAAATATGATTGCTTTAGATGATAATAGAGAAGCTCAGGCAAAATTAAATAAACAAGCACAGATATCTATTGAACGTCTGAATGAATTAAGAAGTTTATATGGTGATGATAAAAGCGCTGGTGGTGGTGGTGTTGTTACTGAAGAAACAGTTATACAAACATCAAAATGGCTTGATGAGATGTTTAAAAAATATGGTCAGTATTTTGCCAAAGTTGATGCCAGCCAGGATGAATGGTTCATGAAACTTGAAAATGATGATATATTACATGAAATGGCAGGTGTTATCAACAAAAAATATTATGATGATCTTGAGGTTGCAAGTGAAGAGACAAAACGTGAACAGTTAAAAGCTATTTATGATGAGATGTTTAAAGATATTGAAGCTACAGAAGAGAAAAAACGTCTTATAAAAGAAGCTACATTTGACGCA
>DOZA01000217.1 GCA_003518245.1 Bacteroidales bacterium
AGAAGCAGTCAGAAACCTATAATACCGACTGATATGAAAATAGTGTTTGGTGGATTATTCAAGGGAGACAGAGTAGTGTGGGGAATAATTGTAGTATTTATGATTTATTCCCTTCTTGCTGTTTACAGCTCTTCTGTTAGCGTAGCATTTTCCAGGCACGGGGGTGATACTACTTTCTTCCTTAAGTCGCAGGCTATGATGCTTATCTTTTGTCTGTTCATTATTACTGTTACCCACCACCTGCCATATAGGATATATTCATCACTTGCCGGCTTCATACTTTTTGTAGCTATTATATTACTTATAATAACCCTCCTCTTCCCGGTAAGGATCAACGAAGCCTCACGATGGATAATGATCCCGGGAACAGGTTTTATGATTCAAACATCAGATCTGGCAAAAGTGGCTTTAATAATATACCTGGCGCGCATGCTGTCACAGAACCAGAATAATTTGAGGGATTTTAAACAGATGACAAGGATAATGATTGTCCCTGTTGCGATAGTATGTGTACTGATAATGCCCGAGAACCTCTCAACAGCGGTGATGATATTCGTCATGGCACTTATTATTATGTTTATCGGGAGGATGCCTGTCAGGTATCTGCTGGCATGGTTGGGAATAGCAATAGCAGCTATAATAATCTTTGCACTGGTTCTTGACCTGGCAACAGAGTCAAGCAGGGTCTCGGTATGGAAGAGCAGGATAGAGAATTATGTGAAAGGAGGCGGTAACAGTGATGCTGATTACCAGGCCAACCAGGCCAAAATAGCAATAGCTACAGGGGGACTGATAGGTAAAGCACCGGGAAACAGCGTGCAGAGAAATATGTTACCACAATCAAATTCTGATTTCATATTTGCAATTATAATTGAAGAGTATGGCCTGATTTTCGGTGCCCTGCCGGTACTGTTTGTTTATCTTATACTTTTATTCAGGGGTATAGCAATAGCGCGTAAATGTGAAACGGCTTTCCCGGCATTCCTTGTCCTGGGCCTGACAATAATGCTGGTAACGCAGGCAATAATCAATATGGCCGTGGCAGTGGGACTGTTCCCTGTTACCGGGCAGACACTGCCTATGATAAGCTGGGGTAGAACATCAATGGTTATTTCAAGTTTTTCAATAGGGGCAATACTTGGTGTCAGCCGTGTTGTTATGGCTAAAAAAGATGATGTTCATACTGAAAGTGCCGAAGAGGAAGATCCGGGTGATGGTTTAATATATGAAACAGTAAATGAGTAAACGAATAGTTATAAGCGGAGGAGGTACAGGAGGACATGTTTTCCCGGCTATATCTATTGCAAATGCCCTGAAAAGAATAGACAATAGCTTAAATATTCATTTTGTGGGGGCACTGGGAAAACTTGAGATGAAAAAGGTCCCGGAGGCCGGTTATGAAATTACTGGTTTGCCTGTTGAGGGCTTTATACGTAAGGTTAGCGTAAGAAATATAACTGTGATAATAAAATTGTTAAAAAGCCTGCGTATGGCAAAAAAAATCATCTCTTCCTTTAAGCCTGATGTGGTTGTAGGTGTTGGCGGTTATGCCAGCGGCCCTATTCTTAAGGTGGCAGGTAGAAATGGTATTCCTACCCTTATACAGGAACAGAACAGCACCCCGGGGGTAACCAACAAATTGCTGGCCAAAAAGGCGAAAAAAATATGCGTGGCATATCAGGATATGGAGAAGTATTTTCCCGCTGAAAAAATATTGCTTACGGGTAACCCTGTAAGGAAAGATCTTATATCCCCGGATAATAAGAGGAAAGAAGCAATTGGTTACTTCAGGCTTGACGAATCACTACCCGTAATACTGATGCTGGGAGGATCAGGAGGAAGCCGTACTATTAATAAAAGCGTGGTGGCCGGTCTGTCAAAGATTGAGAAAAATAAGGTGCAGGTGATATGGCAGACAGGTAAAAACTATTTTGAAGACATGCAGATTAGTTGCCGGCGATCAGGTAGCTTAATGATACGTTTACATGACTTTATCAGCAGGATGGACCTGGCTTATGCTGCTGCTGATATAGTAGTATCAAGGGCTGGTGCAGTGACAATATCAGAGCTCAGTATCTCAGGTAAACCGGTAGTACTTATCCCTTCACCCAATGTGGCGGAAGACCATCAGACAAAGAATGCCATGGCATTGGTAAATAAAGATGCTGCACTTATGCTGAGAGATGATGAATCTGAAAAGAAACTTGCAGACCTCATAATTGAACTGGCACATAATGAAGAAAAATGCAGAAGCCTGTCGAAGAATATTTCTTCGATGGCCATTGAAGATTCAGATATGATAATTGCTAAAGAAATATTAAAGCTGTCAGAATGATTGATTTCAGTAAAATATCAAATATATGGTTCATAGGTGCCGGAGGTATAGGAATGAGCGCCCTTGCACGATATTTTGCTGTCGGGGGATTCAAAGTGGCCGGCTATGACAGGGTTGAAACATCATTAACGCGTACTCTGAATGCCGAAGGTATAAATATCATATATAAAGATGATATAGCTGAAATACCCGGCGAATTCAGGGATAAGGCCAAGACCCTTGTTATATATACACCCGCTGTCCCCCGGAGTAATAAGATATTTAGCTATTTAAGTACAGAAGGATTTAATATGCACAAGAGATCTGTAATCCTCGGTATTATATCACAGAATACACGTACGATAGCAATAGCCGGAACACATGGGAAGACTTCAGTATCAACAATAACCGCACACCTGCTTAAACAATCAGATGTTGATTGCTCTGCTTTTCTTGGAGGGATATCAAAGAATTACCAGACAAATATGCTTACCGGTGAAAGTAATATAACTGTAATGGAAGCTGACGAATTCGACAGGTCTTTTCATTGCCTTGAACCTGAAATAGCACTAATCACTTCTATGGATGCTGACCACTTGGATGTTTATGAAACTTATGATAATATGGTTAAAGCCTACGAGGAGTTTGCGGGAAAGATAAAGGATGAAGGAATACTTGTTCTTAATGAAAAGATATCAGGAAAAATAAGGAGGCGTGGCAATATTAAAACTTATACATATGGTTTCAGTCCTACTGCAGATTTTTATGTTTCAGATATTTCCACAGAAAATCAGACCTATAGTTTCAGAGTGAATACACCCTGGGGTGTAATTGATGATCTTAAACTTTTAATCGCCGGGAGGATGAATATTGAAAACTCCCTGGGAGCGATAGCCCTTGCGATGCTTGCAGGGGTGAAAGATAATGAAATCAGGAAAGCCCTGATTTATTATAAAGGAGTAGCAAGGAGATTTGATATCAGGATAGATAGCGATAAGATAATATATATTGATGATTATGCTCACCATCCTGAAGAGATTGATTATTGCATCGAATCGGTCAGGGAGTTTTATGGTAAAAGGAAAGTGACCGGTATTTTTCAGCCCCACCTGTACACAAGGACAAGGGATCATGCTGAAGGATTTGCTGCTTCACTTGATAAGCTTGACAGTGTTATACTCTTACCTGTTTATGCTGCACGTGAAAAACCGGTTTCAGGTGTTGGCACTGAAATGATATATGAGAAAATGAAACTTGAGAATAAAATGCTGGCCAGGAAGGATGAAGTGACGTGGATACTGGAATCGATGGAGATTGATATCCTGCTTACACTGGGAGCAGGAGATATTGACAAACTTGTTGAACCTATTGAGACAATGTTGAGGAAAAAATTATCATGAAGGTAGTGAAAAGAATATGGTGGTTACCACTGGTTATTTATATGACCATTGCTCCTTCGTTTATGTCGGACAGGGTGTATAATGAATCATGCAGGGAAATAAGAATAACTGTCATGGATTCTGCAGAGTACAGGTTTGTTACTCCTGGTGAAATAATGACAATAATCCAGGATGATAATACAAAATTGCTGGGTGCCGGCCTTAATAGTATTAATATTAAAAGAATAGAAAACATTCTGGCTGGTATACGTGAGCTTGAAAGTGTCGAAGTTTATACCACTGCCGATGGGGTTTTGCATGTTGATACTGACCAGAGAGATCCCGTAATGAGAGTGATAACATCTTATGGTAATAGCTATTATATCGATAATGAAGGATTTGTTATACCACATAATAATACATATACTCCCCGCCTTATAGCAGTATCCGGAAATATTGAAGTACCTGACAGCTGCATCCTGGGCAGGAGCATATTGGATATGGACGAAAAATTAATGGTGAACCAGATATTCGAAATATCCAGGTATATAAATAATGATGAATTCTGGAACAGGCTGTTGGAACAAATATGGATAAACGATAAAGCAGAAATTGAACTGGTTCCCAGGGTAGGTGACCATATAGTGAAAATGGGATCTGCCGAAAATTATCAGTGGAAATTCAAAGTGTTAGGTACATTCTATAAAGAAACCCTCGCTATCGTAGGTTGGGATAAATATGATGAGATAGATATGAGGTTTAAAGGACAGTTAGTATGTAGGAAAAAATAATTAATACAGTTAAAAACCATATCATATTGAATAAGTTATGAACAGTAATGAACAGTATGTAGCAGCAATAGACATTGGAACGACGAAAATAGTATCTATTGTTGGTAAAAAGAATCCTAATAGTAAAATTGAAATCCTTGGTTTAAGCAAGGCTCCCTCAAATGGTGTAAAAAGAGGGGTGGTGCTTAATATTGAGGAAACAGTGAGTGCTATAGAGAGTACCGTGGACGATGTCCAGAAACGATCTGGAATAGTTTTCACCGATGTGTTTGTTGGCATTGCGGGTCAGCATATCAAGAGTATGAAAAGCAGGGGTTATATTAACCGAGACTCAATTGATGATGAAATAAAAAAGGAGGATGTGTTTAACCTCACTGAGGATATGCATAAGATACCTATAGATATAGGTGAGGAGATAATACATGTTATTCCTCAAAATTTCATAGTTGATAATGAAACAGGTGTAAAGAACCCGATAGGTATGTGTGGCAAAAGGCTTGAAGCGAATTTTCATATAGTAATCGGACAGGTTGCCTCTGCCAAAAACATTGAGAAATGTATCAGAAAATCGGGTTTAAAGGTAAAAGATCTTATTCTTGAACCACTGGCTTCATCCGACGCTGTGCTCACAGATGATGAAAAAGAAGCAGGTGTGGTGCTGGTTGATATAGGGGGAGGAACCACCGATGTGGCAGTTTATTATGATAATATTATCCGGCATACAGCAGTAATACCCTTTGGCGGTAATGTGGTGACCAGAGATATTAAGGAGGGTTGTTCAATACTTCAAAGGTATGCCGAACAATTAAAAGTGCAGTATGGATCAGCACTGGGTGATATAGCACCTGAAGATAAGGTTGTATCAGTACCGGGAATCAGCGGACGTGATCCTAAAGAGATTTCCTTTAAAAGCCTGGCGTATATAATACAGTCAAGGATGGAGGAAATTATTGATGCTGTGAATTTCGAAATGCAGACATCAGGCTATGCTGAAAAAATATCTGCCGGGGTTGTGCTTACTGGTGGCGGTGCTATGCTTAAGCACCTGCCACAGCTTGTCAAGTTTAAGACTGCTATGGATGCGAGAATAGGATTACCCAATGAACACCTGTCAGGAAATTCCAGGGATGAGATAAACCAACCTATGTTCTCAACAAGTGTGGGTTTGATAATGAGAGGCTTTGACTACCTTGAGACATACAGGAGTAATTTTAATGCTGGAGAGAAATCAGAGATGCCTGATGAACAGGAAATGCTTGAAAAATCCCGGGGTGAGGAAACAGAAAATGTAATGTCAGAGGAAACAGACGGTAAAATGAGCTGGGCAGAAAAATTTAAGAAAAGCCTGAGCAAAATGTTTGAAACAGAAGACCAGGATATAAGCTAATGGATAATATGCTGACATACTGAATAGATTAACTTAAAATACGTAAAGCCATGTCTGAAGAATTAATGAATTTTGATCTCCCTGTGGAGAGATCTTCAATAATTAAAGTACTGGGTATAGGAGGTGGAGGTAATAATGCAGTAAACCATATGTACAATGAAGGGATTACAGATGTTAATTTCGTCATTTGCAACACTGATGCCCAGGCACTGGCTGAAAGCCGGGTACCTGTAAAGGTCCAGATAGGAGAGGACCTGACTGAAGGAAGAGGGGCAGGCAGCAAACCTGAGATAGGACAAAAAGCAGCAGAGGAAAATATTGATCAGGTGCTTAAGGCTCTTGGTGGGAATACCCGTATGGTGTTTATTACCACAGGCATGGGTGGAGGTACAGGTACAGGATCTGCTCCCGTAATTGCCAGGGCATGCAAGGATGCAGGATTGCTAACTATAGCTGTTGTGACCATACCTTTTAAGTCTGAAGGTAAAATAAGAATAAAGAATGCTGTTCATGGTATAAATGAACTGAAAGATCATGTCGATTCACTATTGATTATAAATAATGAAAAGCTGAGAGAGATATTTGGTGACCAGCCTGTGTCTGTTGCTTTTGCTAAAGCCGACGATGTGCTTACTATGGCCGTAAAGGGGATAGCTGAAATAATTACTGTTGCAGGATATATAAATGTTGATTTCTCTGATGTTGAAACAGTGATGCGTGACTCAGGAGCAGCAGTGATGGGAACAGGCTCAGCATCAGGCGAAGACAGGGCAATTAAGGCAATCGAAGAGGCTATATCATCACCATTGCTTAATTCAAACGATATACATGGCGCCAAAAGCATACTTCTGAATATAACCACAGGGCTGGGAGATCACGAACTTACTATGGATGAGTTGGGTGGAATAACTGACTATGTTTATGATGTGGCTTCAAATGATGCTCTTATTATCCGTGGACTGTCAAAAGATGAAAACCTGGGAGATAAAGTGTGCGTAACTGTTGTAGCTACTGGTTTTGAACCAAACAGCGTTCTTGAACCCTACAGGACGAACACAAAAAAAGAAAAAATAAACCTTGAGACAGGACAGATGAGCACAGGGGTGGAGGAAAAGAAAATAGAAGAGCAAAATACAATAAAAGTGAAAACAAAAAAACCTGAATTGTTTGATGATGAAGAAACAGAGGAACAGGGTAAACTTGAATTTGATTTTGCTGTTCAAAACAGAAAGGAAAAAACTGAATTAAATCAGGGTGATGGCACGCTAAGGAAAATCAAACATATGCAAAATATACTCAAGAAAGAAGGACTGTCAAATAAAACCATGAAAGATAATGTTGATGAGTTTGAGGATGTACCGGCTTTCATAAGAAAAAAAATAAAGATTGATAATGACAAAAGAAAAGATACTTCGGAAGTGTCAAAATTTACATTATCTGATGATGATGATGAACCTGAGCTGAGGGATGATAATGCATATCTGAATGATAATGTAGATTAGCTGATCTATATTTAACTGTAGACTTGAAGGCAGGTCACGACTAACGATCTGCCTTTTTTCATGAGTTTTTATATATCTTTGAAAACCATGATCAGGGCTTTCATATACATTATTTTTTTAAGTATATCACTGTGTGCTTATACCCAGGAAGGCATGAGACGAGGGAAAGGTATTGTGAAAGAGAAATCTGATTCGGTTACTCATGTCACAAGGCAGTTTAAACTTAATGATACTTATACAGAAATAATTAATATCCCTTTAGATACCCTGATAAATGCATTTCACAGGTATGAAAAAACCGAAGATGTATCACCCTTTTTTCAATGTCTTGGGAACTACGGGCTTCCATATGTGGAAACTGATTTTTTTGACAGGTCCCCTGACCCTGAATATTTTATTTACAGGCACCTGAAATATTTTATGCATCATGCAGGTAATAAAATATATATTGACACACAGGTTCCATTTACGAAACTTAAATGGACCTTTGGCGGAGAAAGACAACTGGCTGAACAAACACTTGGGGTCAGACATTCCCAGAACGTAAATCAATATCTTAACCTTGGACTAGACCTTGATATTATTTATAGCCTGGGTCAATATAATTATCAGAAATCCGATAACAAAGCTTTTACCCTGCATTCATCGTATATAAGAAATAAATATAAAGCTTTTGCATCATGGAGTATAAATAACCTTAAGGCATATGAGAATGGTGGAGTTGCCGATCCTTCAGTTCTTGATCAGTTTGATACAAGGGATGTGCCTGTTAACCTGGGAGGACTGAATGAAGCAAAAAGCAGGGTGAAAAATATGAACTTCCAGCTTATACAGAAATACACTATAGGAGGAGGGAAAGAAAATCTCACCGATAGTACAGTTAATAAAAAGAAAGGTGGTGTAAGCGGAACATTCTCTCATATCCTGGAGTATGATAAAGGAAGACGTATATATGAAGATAAGTCTCCGGGTTCAGGTTTTTATGATACAATTTATATTAATGATGTGTCTACCTATGATTCACTATATGCCAGGATATTAAAAAACACCCTGCGATTCGATTTTAATACCAGTGAAGAAGCTAAGTTTCGCCTGGGTATAGGAGTGGGAATCGTAAATGAGCTGAACGTTTTTGCACAGATCATCCCGGGTATAGATGAGGAAAACCCGGCAGATTCAGCAAAATGGACAGGTAGCTCAAATGCAGTGATAGGAACACTATATAACCGCATAGGGGAAAAATTTGGATGGCGTGCTGATGGTAAACTATATTTTACCGGCTTAAGAGCCGGCGATTTTGAGCTTAAAGGTAATATTATAAAGAGCTTTGGAAAGGGCGAAAAGAAGTCAGAACTGGTTGCCAGGGGAAGTATGATGAATACAGGATCGGTGTGGTGGCTGAACAACTGGGGAAGTAACCATTTTAAATGGGCGAATGATTTTGGTAGTGAGTTCAGGATTAATATAGGAGGATCGTTTAATATACCCTATAATAAATTTAGTGCAGGAATTGATTATGCCTTGGTAAGCAATATGTTCTATTTCGATCGTGAAGCATTACCAGCACAGAATGATGGTGCAATTTCTGTGCTCAGTGCAAGACTAAACAAAAACTTCAGCTTCTGGAAACTAAGGTTCGATAATTCAATACTGATACAGAAAAGCAGCAATGCCGAGATTCTTAATCTTCCCTTGCTTTGTGCCAGGTCAGCGTTTTACTTCGACCATGAATTCTATTTTAAAATTACTGATGGCAGACTGCAAACACAGATGGGATTTGAAGCAGAGTATAATACATCCTATTACTCGTATTCTTATATGCCTGCTACAGGCATATTTTACCTGCAGAATATGACAAAGACGGGGAATTACCCTGTGATAAATGCTTTTTTGAATATCAAACTTAAGCGTACCAGGATTTTTCTCGGATACGATCATATCAATTATGGTCTGATGGGTTATAATTACTTCCTGAGTCCATATTATCCTATGAATATAAGAATGTTCAAATATGGCCTTGCATGGACATTTTATAATTAAATTTTTATATTAGTACTGATTTGTCCTACAGATATGCGGCGGTGTAAAATAAAAATATTTGTATTGACTGACAGATTAAATATTATTGGCCTCTTACTATCCCTGATGATCGTTTCCTGTAATACCGATCATGAAAGCGATAATAATGATATTCCGATTAATCGTGACCTTGAAGATATAAGTGAACGAGGTAAGCTGGTTGCACTGACTGATTATAATTCAATAAGCTATTTTATTTACAGGGGTGAGCCCATGGGGTTCCAGTTTGAGATGCTGCAGGAGTTTGCTGATTACCTCCAGATAGAACTTGAATTAATAACAGAGAATGACCTGAGCCTGTCATTTGATATGCTTAATAAAGGGGATATAGATCTTATGGCACTTAATCTTACCATAAATAATGAAAGAAAGGAGAAGGTGAAATTTACCCATCCCATCAGTCAGACTAAACAGGTCCTTGTACAGAAAAGACCCGAAAACTGGAGAAAGATGACATTGGATGAGATAGATAAACAGCTCGTAAGGACTCTCCTGGATCTTGCTGACAAGACAGTATACGTACAGACAGAGTCATCATATGCACAGAGGATGAAAAACCTTCAGAGTGAGATAGGCGATACAATACATATAGTAGAAGTACCAATGGAGGTTGAGGAACTCATCGCACTGGTTGCCAGTGGAGAGATTAATTTTACGGTTTCCGATGAGAATATCGCAATGGTAAATCGTACTTATTACCCTGATCTCGACCTTCTGACACAGGTAAGTTTTGAACAGAACCTTGCATGGGCAGTAAGGAAAAGTGGCTCTGATAAGCTGTTGGCAGAACTTAATAAATGGATAGAAGGCTTTAGGAATTCGAAGCGCTATGCCTTGCTTTATGCCAAGTATTTCAAGAACTCACGTTCGAAACATATAGTACAATCAGATTATTTTAACCTTGGCAGAGGTAATATATCACAATGGGATAAATATTTCAAACAGTATAGTGATTCAATAGGCTGGGACTGGCGATTACTGGCCTCCTTGGTTTTACAGGAATCACGGTTTGATCCCGATGTTAAATCATGGTCTGGTGCATATGGACTGATGCAGCTAATGCCTTCTACAGGTCAACAATTTGGTATTGATATTTATGCAAGCCCAGAGAACAATATCAGGGCGGGTATAAAATATATACAGTGGCTTCAGGAGCTTTTCCTGGATAAAGTAGCTGATGAGCATGAACGGATAAAATTTGTTCTTGCTGCATATAATGTGGGACCGGGACATGTACTTGATGCACGGCAGCTGGCCAGGAAAAATGGCCGTAACCCGGAGGTGTGGGATGAAAATGTTGCTTATTACCTGTTAAGGAAATCCGACCCTCAATATTACCATGATCCCGTGGTTGAACATGGTTTTTGTCGTGGCGAAGAACCTTATAATTACGTTATAGAAGTACTTGACAGGTATGATCATTATAAAAATTTCCTGGAAGAAGATGAATAGTTAAAGGCTGAGCCTGAAGTACTATTTCTCCAAATCAATCCCCTCCCTTTCCAGAAGCACCAGTAACTCATGAATTATCATAGCTGTTGCTCCCCATATCACATAGCCTTGAT
The DNA here is from genome assembly GCA_003518245.1 of Bacteroidales bacterium. Taxonomy (GTDB): domain Bacteria; phylum Bacteroidota; class Bacteroidia; order Bacteroidales; family VadinHA17; genus UBA9300. Next base: position 11,018 of record DOZA01000217.1, read on the forward strand.
AATCATAATATTTCATATTAATCTGCTCTTTTCTTACCGTCATATATTCTTCCTTAACTATGTCTTCGTTCATGAAATACTTCAGTGGAGCTTCTATAATATTAACTACCTCGTTGCTGTTGTGGTTGATTGACGGTCGTTCAGGGTGGTAAGCCACAAAGGGGCTCACCTCGATATTACTGACAGGTATATACAGAGGTGTAAGAACCCCTAATATATTAAGTTTTTCATCGCATAAGCCTATTTCTTCACATGTTTCCCTTAAAGCCGTTTTTTCAAGATTGCGATCTGATCTTTCCATTTTACCGCCGGGAAAAGATATCTGGCCGCTGTGTACTCCTTCATATACTGGCCTCTGTATAAAAATGGTATGCAGCTTGTCGTTCACAGGGTAAAGAAGGATAATTATTGCTGCCAGCTTAGAGTCATTTCTTTTATGCCTCGGAAAATTTTTCATCATCCTGTCCGAAGAAGCCATTTCCCACTGGATATCAGTACCGGGAAGAGGTTTAGCCAATGAAGCCTTAAGTTTACCTGTGAACTGTTCCTGATTCATGGTGCAAATATACTACTTTATGGCATGGGGTAGGGGGTATAGGAATCTTGCATTTATTTTTGTAAATCTGATAGCAGTAAAGGAACAGAAAGACTATTTATTAAGAGAGATTGAAAAAATTTCTGCTACCTGCAGCTTACTTCCTGAACTTCCTGACAAATTCCTCAACCTCCTTTACCCCTCCCTGGTAAACGAGGTATCCATTATAAGGCTCCCTTGTGGTTATTTCATCATTGATGGGTTTGAGCATTATCGCTTTTATTTTTTCAATGTCGTCTGTCTGTCCCATGGCCCAGCCAAGTTTAACCCATGCTACTTCAGGAAGCATATTACCCAGGGGTATCACACCCTTGGCCATCATATCGCGACCGGTTTCATAAACCATCATATGCACATATCCCCATATAGTCTGCAGGGTCATAAAGACTGACACACCTTTTTCTTTAGCTCTTACAAGTGCAGGGTAAAGTTCCCTGTTCACGTGCCCCAGCCCGGTACCTACAATAATAATACCTTTATATCCCATATCCACCAGGCCATCAAGAACCTCAGGTTGCATATGAGGATAATAATACATCATTGTAACCTTCTCATTGAAATAAGGCATGATCTTCACCTTCTTATCTTTCCGGCGTGGATTAAAGTCTTTTTTTATTGGTTTGATGCCATTTCTTGTTACAGTAGCAACGGGTGTGTCACCTATAGTCCTGAAAGTTGAACGGTAAGAACTGTGCATCTTCCTGACCCTGGTTCCCCTGTGCAGAAACCCATATTCATCGGAGGTAGGGCCGAACATACAAACCATCACTTCGGCTATATCGCCATGACCTGCAGCGTAAGAGGCATGAATAAGATTGAGTGCGGCGTCGGATGAGGGCCGGTCGGATGACCTCTGTGAGCCAACAAGGATCACAGGTATAGGCAGGTTCTGTACCATGAATGAAAGAGCTGCAGCTGTATGATGCAGGGTATCAGTGCCATGGCCAATTATTATACCATCAACACCATTTTCTATTTCTTTTCCTATAGCTTTCGCAAGGGTGATATATTGTTCCGGGCCCATATTCTCACTGAAGACGGCAAACAGCTTTTCAGTATTTATATTACATACATCTGCCAGCTCGGGCACGGCACCGTACAACTCACCGGGTGAGAATGCAGGGATCACTGCACCGGTACGGTAATCAAGCCTTGAAGCAATAGTTCCTCCTGTACCGAAAAGTTTGACCGAAGGTTTATCGTCAGAATAGGGAAATTCTTTCTCAGGTATTTTATAATTGGCTTTCTGGTAACCGGTTTCTTTCATTGAAGTAATAGTATTGATATTGATACCAATATTATACCCTGTATCAATTTTCAGCACCAGGTGCATATCATCATCATTCTCTGACCTAGGAAGGACAGTACCCCTGAATACTCCCCTTGTGGTTTCAATATAAGCCTGACCCCATACTCTTACGTTATATTTCTTTAGGGTTTTAAGGGCAT
>DOZA01000273.1 GCA_003518245.1 Bacteroidales bacterium
CTTTATAAGGCTCAGGTGGGCGGAGTGATCTTAATTTAGCTGCAACATGACCTATCAGTTGTTTATCCATACTGGTAAGTGTAATAACCGGGTTACTTCTTCTCTCAGTTTTAGTTTCCACTTTCACTTCCTCCGGTAGCTCAATAATAATATCATGTGACAGTCCTACACTAAGCTCCAGTATCTGGCCGTTTGCCTCAGCACGGTAACCAACACCTACCAGTTCAAGTTGCTTTTTATATCCTTCAGAAACACCTACCACAGCATTATTTATCAAGGCCCTGTACAAACCATGTAATGATTTATGCTTTTTTGACTCAGTAGGACGTTTTACATTGACCGTGTTTCCTTCTACTTCCACCAATATCTCTTTATCAACATCAACTGATAATTCACCCAATGGGCCTTTCAGCTTTACTATATTATCATCAGTTACTTCAACTGTTACTCCTGATGGAAGGTCTACCGGCAGATTTCCTATTCGTGACATTTTAAATTATCCTCTTTTTAGTAAACATAACACAATACTTCACCACCAATTTTCTCTTTCCTGGCTTCTTTATCTGTCATAACTCCTTTCGATGTTGACAGTATAGCTATTCCCAGTCCGTTAAGAACCCGTGGTAATTCATTTACACTGGCATATTTTCTTAAGCCAGGGCGGCTTATTCTTTCAAGCGCCTTAATAGTTGACAAATTACTCCCGGGATGATATTTTAGAGCAATTTTAATATTACCCTGTACACCATCATCATCATATTTATAACTCAGGATATAACCCTTGTCATATAAAATCTTAGTAATATCCTTCTTCAGATTGGATGCAGGAATTTTCACCACTTTATGCCCGGCTTTAATAGCATTCCTTATTCGCGTGAGATAATCTGCAATTGGATCAGTCATTATTTCTTATTTTTTAATATATTAATTATTACCAGCTGGCTTTTTTTACGCCAGGAATAAGACCCTGCGAAGCCATTTCCCTGAATGTAATACGGCTAATTCCAAACTGTCTCATATATCCTCTTGGTCGGCCCGTGATCCTGCAACGGTTATGCAGGCGTATAGGGTTTGAGTTACGTGGCAAACGGCTAAGTCCTACATAATCGCCTTCAGCTTTAAATCTGGCTCTCCTGGCTTCGTATTTCTTAACAAGCTTAGCACGTTTAACTTCTCGGGCTTTCATTGATTCTTTAGCCATAATCTATCAGTTTTTATTTGTTTTAAATGGCAGGCCATAATGACGTAGTAAAGCAAATCCTTCCTCATCAGTGTTAGCTGATGTAACAAAAGTTATCTGCAATCCCATTATTTTTACCACTTTATCAATATCAATTTCAGGGAAAATTATCTGTTCGGTTATTCCAAGTGTATAGTTCCCCCTGCCATCAAGTTTACTGCTTATCCCTTTAAAGTCGCGAATACGTGGTAAAGCAACCCGTATCAGTCTTTCAAGGAATTCGTACATTCTTTCTCTCCTGAGGGTTGTCATAACACCAATAGGCATATTCTTTCTCAGCTTGAAGTTTGATATGTCCTTGGTTGAAAAAGTCTGAACAGCTTTTTGTCCTGAGATTGTTGTTATTTCTTCAGCACCAACTTCGATGAGTTTTTTATCAGCAATAGCCTGACCTAGACCCTGGTTGATAATTATTTTTTCAAGGCGTGGAACCTGCATAACGGTTTTATAACCAAACTCCTTCATAAGAGCAGGAACAATCTCTTCCTTGTACTTCTTTTGCAATGCTGGCGTATACATTATTTGATCTCCTCTCCTGATTTTTTTGAATACCGGACAAGTTTTTCATTCTTATTTAATTTCTTGCCCACACGTGTACCCTCGCCCGAAGCAGGATCTACTAACATAAGATTTGAAATATGTATAGTGGCTTCTTTTTTTATTATGCCACCCTGGGGGGTCTGGGCATTAGGTTTTGTATGTTTTGAAACGAGGTTGACACCTTCAACTATTGCCCTTTTCTTTTTTCTGTCCAGTTCCAGTATGCGGCCTTTTTGTCCTTTGGACTCACCTGTTATTACTACAACAGTATCTCCCTTCTTTATATGTAGTTTTTCTTGCATCGTTCTTACTTTATTATAACACTTCAGGTGCCAGTGATACAATCTTCATATATTTTTCACGTAATTCTCTGGCTACCGGGCCGAAAATACGTGTACCCCGGACTTCATCCAGGTTATTAAGTAACACAACTGCATTATCGTCAAAACGAATATAGGAACCATCAGCCCTGCGTATTTCCTTGTTAGTTCTGACTACTACAGCCTTAGAAACCATTCCTTTTTTTGCTTCTCCCGAGGGTATAGCACTTTTTACTGTAATTACTACCTTATCACCGATAGTTGCATATTTTTTTCTGCTACCACCAAGCACTCTTATTACCAGTACTTCTTTGGCCCCGGTATTATCGGCTACAGCTAATCTACTTTCCTGTTGTACCATAATTACTTAACTCTTTCGATTACTTCTACCAAACGCCAGGATTTTCTCTTACTCAGAGGCCTGGTTTCCATTATTCGCACCGTATCACCAATGTTACAGGTATTCTCCTCATCATGAGCAAGAAGTTTCCTGGTTTTGTTCACAAACTTACCGTAAACAGGATGTTTAACTTTCCTTTTTACGGCCACGGTAATTGACTTGTCCATTTTATTACTGACAACAATACCTGTACGTTCTTTTCTTAGATTTCTTTCCATTGTTGACACTAGCTATTTTGTTTTTCATTCAATTCCCTATTGCGCAATTCAGTAAGCAGTTTTGCTATATTACCCCTTGTCTCCTTTATCTTATTGGGGTTATCAAGTGGTGTAATAGCATGGTTAAGCTTCATGCGCACTAGTGATGTTTTCTCATTATCAACCCTTTCAATGATTTCCTGAGTTGTTAATTCTCTTATTTCTGAAGTTTTCATGTCACTACATCTTTATTCTTGAACATAATCATACCTTACTACAAATTTGGTAGTAATAGGTAATTTTTGTGCACCGAGGCTTAAAGCTTTCCTGGCTACTTCAAATGGTACACCTTCACATTCCATTATTATCCTGCCCGGAGTAACGGGTGCCACAAATCCTTCAGGAGCGCCTTTACCTTTACCCATTCTTACTTCGGCAGGTTTCTTTGTGATAGGCTTATCAGGGAAGATGCGTATCCATAACTGTCCTTCACGTTTCATATGACGTGTAACAGCCTGACGAGCAGCCTCTATCTGCCTGCCTGTTATCCAAGAAGACTCAAGCGCTTTAATGCCAAAGGATCCGAAAGCAAGCTGGTTGCCCCTCTGGGCATTCCCTTTCATTCTTCCTTTCTGGCGCCTTCTGTATTTTGTTTTCTTAGGTTGTAACATTTTCTTTCTATCTTAAAATATTGTATTCGTATGTTCCTGCTCCCTTTGTCTTTCGTCTTTATTTTCTCCTTTTCCTCATACCGGATCCCCTTCCTGCCTTCTGACTTTTCATAGCTATATCCGGGGAAAGATCACGCTTGCCATAAACTTCACCATTGCATATCCACACTTTAATACCTATTAATCCCACTTTTGTAAGAGCTTCGGCGAGGGCATAATCAATGTCAGCCCTGAAAGTATGGAGAGGTATACGTCCTTCCTTATAAGTTTCGTTCCTGGCCATTTCGGCACCACCCAGGCGACCTGAGATTAGTACTTTTATACCTTCTGCTCCCATTCTCATTGTAGAGGCAATAGCCATTTTTATTGCACGACGGTAGGATATTTTACCTTCAACCTGGCGTGCTATATTATTAGCTACTATAGTAGCATCAAGCTCAGGGCGTTTAACCTCGAAGATATTTATCTGTACTTCCTTTTTTGTTATCTTCTTTAATTCTTCCTTCAGCTTATCAACTTCCTGTCCTCCTTTCCCGATAATGATACCGGGGCGGGCAGTATTAACAGTAACGGTAATAAGCTTGAGCGTTCTCTCAATAATAATTTTTGATATACTGGCTTTTGCCAGCCTGGCATTAAGGTATTCTCTTATCCTGGTATCTTCAACCAGTTTACCTGAGAAATCTTTACCGCCATACCAGTTTGAATCCCAGCCTTTAATAATGCCCAGCCTGTTACCTATCGGATTAACTTTTTGTCCCATCTATATTAGTTTGATGTATTTTCTATTTCTTCCTTATTTAAACTATCAAGAATAAGGGTTACATGATTGGATCTTTTTCTTATCCTGTATGCACGACCCTGAGGAGCTGTTTGTAATCTTTTTAATGTCCGCCCCTGATCAACAAACGCCTCCCTGACATATAGATTACTTTCTTCAATACGTACTCCTTCATTCTTAGCCTGCCAGTTGGCAATAGCTGAAAGTAGAAGCTTTTCCACTTTACGCGAAGCTTCTTTGGAGCTGTACTTAAGTATATCAAGGGCTTTGTTAACCTCCTTACCTTTGATCATATCGGTAACCAGCCTCATCTTACGTGGCGAGGTAGGGCAATTTCTCAGTACTGCCTGATATGTTTTCATTTTCTCCTCTTTACGCTTTTCAGCTGAAATTCTTTTTCTTGCACCCATGTCACAGGTTTTTTTATCTTATCAAATATTTTTTATCTCTGCTTACCACCATGTCCCCTGAAAGTACGGGTAGGAGCAAATTCACCCAGCTTATGACCTACCATATTTTCAGTTATATACACAGGGATAAATTTATTACCATTATGAACAGCAATGGTATGACCGACAAAATCCGGTGATATCACCGATCGGCGTGACCAGGTTTTAATTACTGTCTTTTTACCTGTGTCGTTCATCTCCATCACTCTTTTTTCAAGTTTGAAGTCGATAAACGGGCCTTTTTTAATAGATCTGCTCATATTAAATCAATTATTTTTTCCTTCTTTCAATAATATATTTGTTGGAATATTTCTTTTTGCTCCTTGTCTGGTATCCTTTTGCAGGTAAGCCTGTTCGTGAACGTGGGTGACCACCCGAAGCGCGTCCTTCACCTCCACCCATTGGATGATCAACCGGGTTCATAGCCACACCTCTTGTTCTTGGACGACGGCCAAGCCATCTGCTTCGACCTGCCTTACCTGATACTTCAAGTATATGATCAGGATTAGATACTGTTCCTACTGTAGCCCTGCATTTAACGAGAATCATCCTGGTCTCGCCCGATGGCAGTTTAACAGTAGCATATTTCCCTTCTCTTGCAACCAGCTGCGCATATGATCCGGCACTTCTGGCCAATGCTCCACCTTTACCGGGCTTGATTTCAATATTATGAATAATGGTACCCAGTGGTATTTCCGACAGTGGTAAACAATTGCCAACCTCTGGTGCCACACCCTTACCGGAAATAATGGTCTGCCCAACCTGTAATCCCTGAGGAGCAATAATATATCTCTTCTCACCGTCTTCATAAAAAAGTAGAGCTATCCTTGAAGAACGGTTGGGATCATATTCTATTGACTTAACTGTTGCTTTAATACTGTCCTTATCACGCAAGAAATCAATTACACGGTACCTTTTCTTATGACCACCACCTATGTATCTCATGGTCATACGCCCACTGCTGTTACGTCCTCCTGTTTTCTTGTAAGAACGGAGCAGTGATTTTTCAGGTTTAGTACTCATGATAGTCTCACGTGCGCTGATTACTTTATGTCTCTGCCCTGGTGTTACAGGTTTTATCTTCCTTACTGCCATAATCTAAGTTATATATTGCTATAAAAATCAATTGTATCGCCCTTGGCCACTGTTATTATAGCCTTCTTAATAACAGCTGTCCTTCCAGACATTATACCTGATTTTGTATATCGCACTTTTCTTTTGCCATTGTAAATCATTGTCTTTACCGATTCCACGGTAACTCCATACATTTGCTCAACGGCATTCTTAATCTGTATCTTATTTGCATCCCTGTCAACTATGAAGCCATAGCGATTATATTTGTCGCCCTGGTCTGTCATCTTTTCTGTTACAATCGGCTTCAGTAAAATATCCATTACTAAAAGTTTTCTAGTTTTTAAATGTTGAATGCAAAACGTCAACTGCACTCTCGACAAGTATGAGGACCGAAGCCTTAGTGATTATGTAAGTGTTTAGCTCTTCGCTAGTTACAACTTCGATACCCTTCAAATTTCGAGATGACAAATATACATTTTTATTTTGTTCCGGAAAAACTATCAGTGATTTTTTGCCTGCCACGTTCAGGTTATCGCCAAGCCTGACTAGTTCCCTGGTTTTTGGTTCTTCAAAGCTAAAATTTTCCAGAACGATAATATTTTTCGATTTTGCCTTATATGAAAGAGCTGATTTCCTGGCCAGTTGCTTTATCTTTTTGTTAAGCTTGAAGCCATAGTATCTGGGTCTTGGTCCAAAAGCACGTCCACCGCCCCTGAAAATAGGGTTCTTTATATCACCAAAACGTGCCGTACCGGTACCTTTCTGTCTTTTAATCTTGCGCGTACTGCCCACTATTTCACCTCTTTCTTTGGTTTTGTGTGTGCCCTGCCTGTTACTGGCCATATACTGTCTTGTATCAAGGTATATGGCATGGTCATTGGGCTCAATACCAAATATTGAATCATCGAGAGTTACTTTCCTACCGGTATCTTTTCCTTCTTTATCTAATACTGCTATTTTCATTACTTTGTAATTATTAAGTAACCACCTTTAGGACCTGGAACGGATCCTTTAACTATCAATAAATTACTGTCAGGAATAAGTTTAATAACCCTCAGGCTGATAGCCATTACTTTATTATTTCCTGTGCGTCCGGCCATCCTCATCCCTTTAAACACTTTTGATGGGTAGGAAGAACCACCCAGTGAACCGGGAGCTCTCTCCCTGTTGTGCTGTCCGTGGGTCTTATCACCTACACCCCTGAAGCCATAACGTTTAACCACTCCCTGGAATCCTTTTCCTTTCGACCATCCTCTGACATCCAGCCAGGTATCATCGTTAAAAAGGTTGACATCAAGAACATCACCTGTATTATATTTACCCCCTGGGAACCCGATAAATTCTACAACCATTTTTTTAGGTCCTGTATTTGCTTTTTTAAAGTGTCCTATTTCAGCTTTTGTACTGTTCTTTTCTTTCTTATCGCCAAAGCCCAGCTGCAGTGCATTATACCCGTCATTTTCTTCAGTCTTGACCTGGGTAACAACACAAGGGCCGGCTTCGATTATGGTACATGGAATATTTTTCCCGTTTTCATCGAAAACAGAAGTCATTCCAACTTTTTTGCCTATTAATCCCTGCATTTTATATTAATCTTTACTGGTTTCACACTTTGATTTCAACTTCTACGCCGCTTGGCAGCTCTAGCTTCATCAGGGCATCAATAGTTCTCGGTGTTGAGCTGTAAATATCCAGCAGCCTCTTATAACTTGACAGCTGGAACTGCTCTCTCGATTTTTTGTTCACGAATGTTGCCCTGAGAATGGTAAATACTCTTTTATGGGTCGGCAGTGGTATAGGACCACTTACGACAGCACCAGTAGATTTTACCGTCTTTACGATCTTCTCGGCAGATTTATCCACGAGATTATGATCATAAGATTTCAGTTTAATACGAATTTTCTGACTCATCTCTAATAGAATTTACCTTTAATTTGTTCTATAATCTTTTTTGAAATTTCTTCAGGCACCTCCTCATAGTGTGAATACTCCATTGTTGAAGTAGCCCGTCCGGAAGTCAGGGTTCTAAGTACAGTAACATAACCGAAGTTTTCTGCCAGCGGCACTTTTACTTTAATAACCCTTGAACCTGCTTTCGATTCCATACCTTCCACTTTCCCTCTTCTCCTGTTGAAATCGCTCACTACATTCCCAACAAACTCTTCAGGAGTGACCACTTCTGCTTTCATTATAGGTTCAAGAAGAACCGGGTTGCACTTATGGTAAGAGTTTCTCAGGGCCTGACGTGCTGCAATCTCGAATGACAGGGTGTCAGAGTCAACAGGATGGTATGAACCGTCCTTGAGTACAACTTTCAGATTATACAGAGGGAATCCTGCCAGAGGTCCATTTCCCATTCCTGTTTTGAAACCTTTCTCCACGGAAGGGATAAACTCCCGGGGTATATTTCCTCTTTTAACCTGATCGATAAACTGAAGCCCGGCAAATCCTTCTTCAGCAGGCATTATTTCAACCTCTATGTCAGCAAATTTACCTTTACCACCTGTCTGCTTCTTAAACACTTCCCGGTGTTCAACAGATGATGTAAGTGCTTCTTTATATGCAACCTTTGGATTACCCTGGTTACATTCAATCTTGAACTCTCTTTTCAGACGGTCAATAAGTATTTCCAGGTGTAATTCACCCATACCGCTGATTACGGTTTGCCCGCTCTCAGTATCGGATTTAACCTGGAATGTTGGATCTTCCTCTGCAAGTTTATTGAGTGCAATGGCCAGTTTATCAATATCAGCCTGTGTTTTAGGCTCTATAGCCACACCAATAACCGGATCGGGAAAATCCATAGACTCAAGCCATATAGGCTTGTGGATCGCACATAATGTATCGCCTGTTTTAAGGTCTTTGAACCCTACGGCGGCACAGATATCGCCTGCCGAAATGCTATCTTTTGGATTCTGCTTATTAGCATGCATCTGGAACAGGCGCTTTATTCTTTCTCTTTTGCCGGTACGCATGTTTAGCACCATGTCGCCGGTCTTTAAGACTCCTGAATATACACGCAGGAATACCAGTCGGCCCACAAAAGGATCAGTTGCTATTTTAAATGCCAGTGCCGACAGGGGCTCCTGATCGTCAGGCATACGAATAGCTTCCCCGTTGTTTTTGGGATTAATGCCTTTCACTCCTCCTACCTCAATGGGTGAAGGGAGATAGGCAACTATAGCATCGAGTAATCTTTGAATACCTTTGTTTTTAAATGCCGAACCACAGTATGTAGGGAAGAAGTCTAATTTAATTGTACCTTCACGGATACAACGCTTAATGTCTTCCATTGATGGCTCTTCGCCCTCAAGGTAAGTTTCCATTAAGTCATCATCTTGCTCAACCGCTGTTTCAATTAGTTTTTCGCGGTACTCTTCAACTTTATCCACCATATCAGCAGGTACATCGCTAACGGTGTAGTTTTCTGGAAGACCAGAATCATCCCACACATAGGCTTTACGTGTTAACAAGTCAACAACACCAGTAAAGTCATCTTCAATACCAATTGGTAAAACCATAACCAATGGGTTGGCATCTAGAACATTTTCAACCTGATCTACAACGCGGTAAAAGTCAGCGCCCATACGGTCAAGCTTGTTAATGAAAATAACACGCGCTACTTCTGATTCATTCGCATAACGCCAGTTTGTTTCTGATTGAGGCTCAACACCACCAGAACCACAAAAAACACCTACGCCACCATCTAACACTTTTAATGAACGATACACTTCGATTGTGAAATCAACGTGACCTGGTGTGTCAATAATATTCATGCGGTGGCCATCCCACTCACATGATGTAGCCGCAGACTGAATGGTTATTCCACGTTCAGCTTCTTGCTCCATAAAGTCGGTTGTTGCTTCACCATCGTGAACCTCACCTGTTTTATGAATTTTGCCGGTCAGTTTTAAAATACGTTC